>JAYVVY010000210.1:0-6158 GCA_043786575.1 Ilumatobacteraceae bacterium | reverse complement strand
GCGATGGCGACGAATGGATCGTCAACGGGCAGAAGGTGTGGAACACGCTCGCTCACCTGGGCGACTGGGGCATGCTCGTTACCCGCACCGACCCTGAAGCGCCGAAGCACAAGGGCATGACGTACTTCGCGCTCGACATGAAACTGCCCGGGGTGGAAGTACGCCCGCTGCGTCAGATCACCGGCGAGGCCGAATTCAACGAGGTCTACATGACCGACGCCCGAGTACCGGACGACTGCCGCATCGGCGCCGTCGGCGAAGGCTGGCGTGCTGCGCTCACCACGCTCATGAACGAGCGCACCGCCATCGGTTCCGGCAGCGGCGGCGGCAAGCGCAAGGGCCCCATCGAAGAAGCAATCCGCCTCTTCCAACTGCTGCCAGCGGACCAGCAGACCGGCGCCAAGCGCGACCACTTGATGAAGCTGTATTGCACCTCTGAAGTCAGTCGCCTCACCAACGCACGCGGCGCCGCCAAGGCGAAGGCGGGTAACCCCGGTCCTGAGGGCAGCATCGCCAAGCTGGCGCTCAGCAACTTCAACAAGGTGTGCACCGAGTTCTGCATGGAACTGCTGGGCGCCGACGCCATGGTTGGCTACGACTTCACGTTCCGTCGCCCGGAGAACCTGTCAGTCGACGGCATGGACCACGGCATTCGCCACAGCTTCCTACGCGCCCGCGCCAACAGCATCGAGGGCGGCACCACCGAGATCATGAAGAACATTCTCGGCGAGCAGATGCTGGGTCTGCCCGGCGAACCGCGCATCGACAAGGACCAGCCGTGGAGCAAGGTGCCACGAAACTAGGTTGCGCCCGCAACCTTGAATTCACGGAACCCTACGTAGCGACCATTGAATTCAACGTTCGGAGCCGAAGGACTTTTATCGGGTGATCCAGGGGGTCACCACCACGCCGACAATCCGCAGGCGGATTGGGCTGGATGGCGCATCCACTCGGAAGCGACCGAACTCGTCGGCCAGTACCTCGATCGCCTCGCCGTCCTCTACCTCCAGCAGCAACGCGGCGTCGGTGGGCGGGGTGAGCTGGCCGACGATGGTGGACGCGTTGGCGTGCAGTTCGAGGTCAATGGACACGTGATCGTTGACGAAGCTGAGGAGGCGGGCCTCGGCTTCGGTGGCACGCATCACTGCCAGTTCACGCGCCGACGCCGAGTCAAACGCCAAGGCCGCCAGTTCCTCCGAGAGCAAGTCCATATCGGCCGCCGCATATGCGCTGAGCAACGCGGCTTCGGGAATTGGCTCGATTGCATCGAGCATCTCGCCAAGGAGGCGCGTCAGATCATCGTCATCCAGGCCGTTGTCACCGGAGGGTTGCATTCGATTGTTCATTTCACTCACTTCCACCGTCGAGGTAGGGAGCCAACTCGGGGCTGTTGCGGAGCCGCTGCAAACACCGAGCCCGGGTGGGGCCGATCGAGCCATGCGGCAAATTGAGTACTCGGCTGATCTCGTCATAGCCAATGGGCGGGTCTGCCGACAGCATGCGCATCAGCGCTTGCAACTCAGGCGTCAGCCTGCTGAACGCGGCGAACAACGCACTGCGCAGCTCGTCGCTCTCCAGCCCTTCGCTGTGGTCACCCTGCTCGACGGACCGCAACGGAAGGTCGGCCATCGGCACCAACCGTGATCGGCGACGCGAAATGGAATTGGCCTCGTTGCGCGCAGTCGTCGCCACCCAGCCCGGTAGCTTCTCCGGCTCGCGAATCGACGCCAGTCGCTCGTGCAGCCTGAAGAACGTGCTTGCGAACGCATCGTTGCGGTCTTCCTCAGAAAGGTCGTAGCTGTAGAGGACCTTCCACGCAACGCCCTTCAGACGGTCGACAAGATCGCGCCAGGCCCGCTGGTCGCGCTCCAATGCCCGCGCCACGAGCACGGGAAGATTGGAGGAGAACTGGTGGTGGGGGTCCACTGTCGTCAGCCTAGACACACCACACAGAGCCAGCCACTGGCCACCAGATACATCACACCGACACAACTTCCGAACTAGCTGGTTGACGCCGAGACGCATGAGTACGACGACAACGCAGCGACCGCCCTGGCATCACGAGCGGCCATACCTGCACGCAGCAGCGCGGCACGGGTGGCTGCAGGCGACTGGCCCGCCCGCAACCCCTGATGGAGCGCCGTCACGACCCGCGTACTGACATCGTCGGCGATGGGGATCAGCGGCGCAATCACCGAGCGCACGCCCGCGCCCATCAGCACCGCTGCGGTGCCCAGCAGTTCGTCGCCGGGCAGCACGCCGCTACGCCCGCTGCTGCACGCCGCGAGCACCACGGCGTCGGGAACCTGTGAGAGGGCTTCCATCTCGTGCACATACAGCGGACCATCGGCCATCTGTAACGTCGAGAACATCGGGTTGTCGCTGCGAAAGGCACCGTGCGCCGCAATGTGCACCAGCGAGGCCGTCGCCATCCCCGCGAGCACGGCATCCGTAGTGGCCGCGGCACCAGCCAGCACCGTCGCCATTGGATAGAGCGCACGTAGGTGTCGAATCTCGTCGTCCGCATGGGGCAACGATGGCCCCGCGACCAGCAGTATCTGAGCAGCCCGCAGCTCGGCACGAGGCCGCATCCACCACGCCGCGCTGGGCGCAACAGCAAGCCCACACGGGCGCTCGGCGGCGGGCAACGCCCCCCACAGCACGTCGTGCAGCGCGCCAGTAGGAACCACGACCAACGGACCGTCGCCCACGAACCCAAGGAGCGGCGCGACGAGAAGCTGATCAACCTCGGCGCGCGCGGTCTGGAACGCGGTCCACGCTCGTTGTGCAATTGGGCCATCGGGCGCGATTGCGAGACGACGGACGGCAAAGACAAGATGCTCGTTGGCGGCGACCGTCAGAGCGACCGATGACAACTTGATGAGACGCATTCGGCGCTCGCTACAGACCACGGCGAACAGCAACCCGTCGCTCTGCACATACTCGACCAGCGTGGTGGTACCCAACGCCGCACGGAGGTTCACCGCGCTGATCGACTCAACTGTGGCGATGTCATCTGCGGCTTGGCGCTGCCGGCTGCGACGACTCACCTCCGTCTCCAATTGGGCAACGGTGGCGCGTAACTCGTCGAGCACGGCGTCACCAGCGGTGAGCGCCTCGTTGAGGCGATGGCGAGCTCCGCGCAAACTGGCACGCAACTCTGCTGGAACCGTGGAGTGCGAGTACGAGCCCGGTGAGCCCATCGCCCCAGCGCGACTTCGTTCGGCCCACTCAAAGATTCGGGCCGGGCGGAGACTTCGAATGGCCAGTGCCAACCCATCGGCGGCCAGTGGCGCGCCCAGCACACCCGTCGCACTGCGCAGCTCATTCGCGCCCAACGTCGCCCGGTGTTGCTCGACGGCACGCAGCCCAGCTCGCAGCGCGCTGCCGGCGGCCTGACGGTTTCCGTCCGCAGCATGCAGCAGTGCGGTCGCGTGCCAGGCACCCACTCTGACGCGCGCCAGCGGGTGCCGCCGCGCTGTCGACGCTGTTCGGAGTACGTCACGCGCGACGTCGGGGCGACCAGCAGCCAACGCCAGCCGTCCTGTGAGCACGCGGACCTCGGCAGCCTCCGAAAGCCAGCCGTACAACTCCAACTCGTCGGCGTCGCGTCGCAGTCGAACAAACTGGCGAAGGACGCCATGTTGCGACTGTGCGCTATCACTTTGCGCCGCGACGAACGTCCGGTATCTGGCCTGCGCCGCCCATGCATCGCGTCCTGCCGCTCGAAACAACTGCTGCGCCTCGTTCGCTGCCACTACCGCGCCACCCGGATCGCCGGCCATCGTTCGCGCCCGGGCCAACAGCAGCAAGCCCTCCGCACTCTGCGCGGTGTTCCCAGCGGCACCGGCGGCCGCGATCACCCGTTCGGCCAGCGGCACTGCATCGACTCCCAGACCCAGTTCCAGCAGCACCTCACACTCGTCCAGATCGAGATCGGCCAGGTGCCGCTCGAGCGAACCGATCGACTGATACGCCTCTCGCGCGTCATCGAAGCCGGCCAGCGCGGCGACGAAGTGACCCGCCTTACCGTTGAGGTAGGCAAGGTTGTGCAGCGCCCCGGCAGCAACAGCATGCTGCTGCATTCGGACGGCGAGCGACCGCATCGACGCAAAATCCCGTGCGGCGCGGTCGTAGTGCGCAAGGTAGGTCAGCACCACCCCGCGGTTGGCGAACGTCCTCATTGCTGCGACTTCGTCGTCGACCAAGAGCAGTGGCAGCCCGGCGTCGTAGTCGCGCAGCGCCTCATCTCGCCGTCCGGCCGTGGCATGAACCAGGCCGCGCTGCGTCAACGCGCGACCCAACCCGGCGCCCTCAAGATGTGGCAGCGCAAGAGCGATTTGTTCGAGTGCCACGGCGTGACGACCTGCCGCTTGCAATGCCAGCGCCCAGCTCACGCGGATGTCGGTGATGAGCTGCAAATTTTCTGTATCAAGAGCGAGGTTCAGCGCCTCTTGGAACGCAATGGACGAATCGTCGATTGCGCCCCGGTGGTACGCGAGCCGCGCGAGGCCAAGCAGCACCACCGACTGCGCTGTCGAACCGGTGACGCCACCTGACAGCGCGACCAGCACTCGCTGCGCCTGCGCCGGGTCGGACTCCACAAGAGCGAGCGCGCGTCGAGCTGACTGCTCGTCGGTTCGAGCCTGCTGCGAAGCGGTCTGGTTGGTCTCTGCCATGCTGTGCCTTGACCCCGTCCCGGAAGTTCTCAACGTATCCGAAACAGCACACCACTGGAGACGCACATGGCAACGACAGACAGCGAGCGCGAGCTCACCAACGAGACTGCCGAGCAGCGTTGGCGGCGCACGGTCCGCTTCACGCCACTACGGGGCGGTTTCGTGTACCGGCCCGGTGAGCTGATCATCGAGAGGTCGGCGCTCGAGCGCCTGGTCCAGGAGGTCGACGGCGTCGAGCTCACGCAGACTGATCTCGATGGCGACCTCATGCTGATCGGCGAGGTTGGCGACTCCGTAAACCTCGCGCATGTGCTCACCACCGAAGGGTTCCGCGCGCAGGTGAACCACGTTGTGTTCGCAGCGAGCAACGTGGTTGGCGCCCACCCGTCCACATGGCCGCACCCCTCTACATGGCCGCACCCCTCGACCTGGCCGCACCCGTCCACGTGGCCGCACCCGTCCACGTGGCCACATGCCGGGTCGGGCGGCTGCGGATGTGATTGCGGCTGCGAGTCGAAGGCACCACGCGGGTGTGGGCCTGCCCAGCCGGCAACCGAACCGAAGCCTCCTACCTCGTCGAGCGTGGATGTCACCCGCTCGGAGCGCGCACTGCTGCGGTCCGCCGACGCAACGGCACCAGACCCGGTCAGGGTCGTTGTTCTCGACACCGGCCTAGCGCCCACCTCGATGGGCGGCGGCGCCATGCCACAGGTCAGCGCAATGAAGGCCGGCGACTGGGGGCCCACCAAGCCCGGCACGCAGACCGACAACATCGACTTCCCCGACGCGGACCACAACACATGGCTGGATGTGGTTGCCGGGCACGGCACGTTCATTGCCGGCATCATCACCCGTCTTGCGCCACTGGCCGTTGTCACCGTTGGCAAGGTGCTGGAGTACACGGGTGAAGGCAACGACGCCGACCTTGCGTGGCGAATCAACCGACTCGCCGACACCGGCTGCCCAGAGATTCTGGCGCTCAGCTGCTCGTGCTACACCGATAATGACGAGGCACCGATTGCCCTTCGTCAGGCCATCGAGCGCGTGCAGCAGGGCGGTACCCTGGTCGTCGCCGCAGCCGGCAATGAGGCAACCTGTCGGGTCTCGTGGCCCTCAGCGCTGCCGGGTGTCATCGCCGTTGGGGCGTTGGGCCCAGACGGCCCCGCACCGTTCACCAACTACGGTGATTGGGTGAATGCCTGCGCCCCAGGCGTCGACATCGTCAGCAGGTTCTTCGACGGTGTGGATGTGCACGACGACGGCAACGCCGCGACCGCCGACTTCCGCGGCTGGGCACGCTGGAGTGGCACCTCATTCTCGGCACCAATCGTCGCCGCCGCGATCGCTCGCGAGGCGGCGTTGTACGGCATCAGCATCGCCGCCGCCGCCGAACGGGTGGTGTGGGACAAGCGCCTCTTCCGGATACCCGGTCTGGGCACCGTCGTCAACATGCACTAGCTCATCAACATGCACTAGCTC
>JAYVVY010000209.1:0-3571 GCA_043786575.1 Ilumatobacteraceae bacterium | reverse complement strand
TGGCCGAGCGGGGCGCCGGTCGCGATCAGCCGTTGGGCGGCGCAATCACCGTCTTCATGCTGCTGACGTTTGCAGTCGGTGGCGGGGTCGTGGCGATGTTTCGGCGCCGGGCGGCGCGCCATGCGTGAGCGCGGTCGCGTTGCCAAGGCGGTGCTGGCTGGCGTGCTGCTGGTGCTGTACGCACCGTTGGTGTTTCTGGTGGTGGCCAGCGTCAACAAGAACCCCAACTCCACCGACTGGCAGGGCTTCACCACGGAGTGGTACCGCAAGGCGTTCGACGATGTCAGCCTGCGTCGCTCGGTTGGCGTCAGTATGCGGCTTGCTGTACTCGCGTCGCTGGGGGCAGTCGTCGTTGGCGCAGTCGCCGCAATCGCAGCTCGTCGATCACGTGTGCTGGGCAAGGTCAATGGGCTGTTCGCCACCGTGCGGGTGGCCACACCGGAGATCATCATTGCCACTGGCCTCGCGGCGATGCTGCCGGTCGTGGGCGTTGCGTTTGGCTTCCGTCCGATGCTGGTGGCGCATGTCGCGTACCTGTCTGCGTATGTGCTGCTGATCGTGGGTGCACGAGCAGCGGGGGCAGACAAGAACCTGGAGGAGGCCGCGCTCGACCTCGGCGCCTCGAAGTGGCAGGTGTTGCGCGACATCGTTCTGCCGGACCTGCGCCCAGCAATCATCTCGTCCGCACTGTTGGCCTTCGCCTTCTCGTTCGACGACGTTGCGTTGTCCCTCGCCCTGCGCGGCCCGAATGACACCACGGTTCCGATCTACATCTTCTCTGCGGTTCAACGCAGAGTCACGCCGTCGATCCACGCCGTTGGCGCACTCATTATTGCGGTAGGGGTAGTCACCTTCGCGGCCGCCACCCTCATCCACCGAGCCATCGCCAGCGCCGACGCGCGAACGCTTTGAACGCCATCCGGCAGAGTCAGCTGCGGCCGTAGAAGCCTTGCCGTTCTGCTTCAGTGAAAAAAATGCCGGGTTGTTCGAAGTAGGAGAACACGGCCACCACCCGGTCTCGTTTGCCCGCGACCTCGGTGACCCTGTGCGCTGTGTCGTGGCCGGCGAAGACGGTGAGGGTGCCTGGCGCGGTGTCGTGGCGTTGTACCAGCGGGTCGGTTCCTTCTATCAGCCTCCCGACGCCGTCGTAGTTCGGGTCGGCAGCGGTTCGCAGCGCAGAGCGGAACTCGAAAGTGCCACCGGAGTGCGGGCGTTGCAGCAGCAAGGTGGTGGTGAACTCTGAGCGATCGAAGTGCCAGTTCAGCGCCTCGCCTGCGCGGTACGACATCACGTTCACGCGCGCCAGGTCGTCGGCCATCGGGTGCAGCGTGTCCACCTCAATCACTGCGGCAATGAACTGCCGTAGTGGCGCCCACTCGTAGATTGCCAGCAGGGCCGCGCCTGTCAGTTGATCCGCGCACACCGTGCGGTTCATGGTCTCCATCCTGCGCAGCGCCGGGTGCTCTGGTGCTAGACCGTCGATCGTCGGCAGGAAATAGATGTTGTGTGTGCGTCGATGCTCGAAGCTGTGGTGTTCAATCAGTGGCCGCACAGCAGCCAATGAGCGCGAGATGGCGCTCGGGCGGAGAAAGCCGACCAGGTCGAACATGCCACGGTTGCGAAGTTCTTCGCGACAGCGTGACACGAGTGTGATGTAGTCGGGCGATTCGGGTGTAGCCAATGGGAAGGTGTCGAGATCGACAGCGTCGGCGATGGCGGTGTCATCGTTTGCCCCGACCGGATGGTCATACATGGTCGCGGGGGATTGTTCGTTGGAAGTGTCGCTCGGCGAATAGCTCGTCGCCGTCGAACGCCGCCAAGCGAGCGGTCATGAAGAACGACCGCTCATCACACGACATGACGATGTCCGATTCGACTCGGACGTTCCAGTCATCTCGCCGATACGTCGCGCGGCACTCGACGGTTGCACGTGCCTGCAACGGCTCTCCGTCCACGATCGACGCCGACCGCACGCGGGTGAACGACTGCTCGGTACCGATGTCGTCCAGCACGTAAACCCCATCGTCGCGCGATGCAACGAAGTCGGTACGCCGTTCGCCAAGGTCGCGCAGGATGTGGCGTGTCTCGGAACCCTCGCGAACAACGGTGACCGGCCCGTGGGCCGCATCCTCTGGTGCCTCGAACAGGTCTGCCGGAGCGGTCGCGATCTGTTCGTGGGCGGGCAGGTCGATGCGTGATGCGTGCTCGTACACCGTCACGGTTGCTGGCAATGGTGACGGCCAGATCATCGGCCAGTAGCTGGTGGATATGGAAAGCCGAAGCCGTTGACCGATCGCGATGGTTTGGGCGATGGCTTTCATCTCCACCACAACGTCGTACTGCTCGCCGGGTACCAAGGCAGTTGGCGCTTCGTGGCTGTCTCGGTGGCACAGGTTGAGCACGCCGTAGCTGAGCCGTTCGGACGTGCCATCGGCGTGAACGGCGTTGAGCCGCACAGCCACCAATGCATGCGCGACATCGCTACTGACACGCAACCGCACCACCGGCCGCCCTGCAAGATGCATCGGTTCCGTCAGAGGTCCGCTGTCATACGTCGATGAACCGGAGTCGTCGGCGCGCTGGTCGAGCGCGAGTTCCGGAGCGATCTTCCCGAGACCGTAGGCACACCATTGGCCGGCGGCCAGCCCGACCGTCTGTGGTGAGCAGATCGATGAGGTCGTCGGTACAGGCGCGGGCGCTTCGAGGAGGGCGCTGGGAGCAAGGTACATCGCGCGCGAACACTCTGCGAACCAGTCGTCGAATTGAATCCAACTACCACGACGCTGGGGAATGTGGCCCTCTGGCAGTTGCGACTGCTGCAGCCACATTCGCATCGCAGGGTCGGTCTCCACGCCGGTCTCCACGCCGCGAAGCCATTTGTCCCACCAGCGCTTGGCCTCCTGTAAGAAGCCCATGGCGGGGCCCGGCACGCCGTCTTGCGGGTACTTGTGGCCCCACGGCCCGACGATGCCCTTGCAGGGCGCCTGCAGATGCTCGACCAGCTCGAACACCGCAGCCGTGTAGCCGTCGGCCCAGCCGCTGACCGCCAGCACCGGCACCTCGATGGCCGACCAGTCCTCGATCACCGAGCCGTGCTGCCAAAACGCGTCGCGTCGCTGATGCTCAAGCCAGTCGGCCGGCGCCAGCTGGGCGTTCTCTATGCGGCGCCGCCACGTCTCCCGCCACCGATCGTGACCAACAATCTGCGGGTCCGGTGGAAACCCGTTCATCGTGAAGAAGTAGCCGCCCCACTCCATGTTCTCTTCGTTGAGGCAGCCGCCCGTGTAGTGCACGTCGCCGTGGTAGCGGTCCACTGTCGAGCACAGCGAGATCACTGCCTTCAGCGCCGGCGGCCGACGAGCGGCAATCTGCAGTCCATTGAAACCACCCCACGAGATTCCGATCATTCCCACCGAACCAGAGGACCACGGCTGTTCGGCCAACCAAGCAATCACCTCCACGCCGTCGTCTTGCTCGCGCCGTACGTATTCGTCCTCCACCAATCCGTCGGAGTCACCCATGCCAGCAATGTCGACACGGGCACAGGCGAAACCCTCGGCAGCGAACCAGC
>JAYVVY010000208.1:0-2086 GCA_043786575.1 Ilumatobacteraceae bacterium | reverse complement strand
GAGCAGATCACTGGTATCCGCGTCGTGCGCGCCTTCGTGCGCGAACCATACGAGACCGAGCGCTTCGAACGCAGCAACTACCAGCTGACGCGAACTGCGCTGCGCGGCGGCCGGCTGATGGGTCTGATGTTCCCCACCGTCATCATGATCGTCAACATCTCCAGCGTTGCCGTCATTTGGTTCGGCGCCAATCGCGTCAACGCTGGTGAACTAAAGATCGGCGCCCTGATGGCGTTTCTCGTCTACCTGACGCAGATCCTGATGGCGGTCATGTTGGCTACCTATATGGCGGCACTGGTGCCTCGCGCCGCTGTAAGCGCCGAACGAATTCAAGAGGTGCTGGAGACGGCATCCAGCGTGGAGGCCGCCGAGCACCCGGTCGAGCAGCTTCCCGAGGGCGCCTCCGTCGAGTTTCGTGATGCCGGCTTTCGTTACCCCGGTGCCGAGCACCCGGTGCTCTGCGACATCACGTTTACCTGCCTCGCCGGCCAGACCACCGCCGTGATTGGCAGCACTGGCTCCGGCAAGACCACTCTTGTCAGTTTGGTTGCCCGCTTGTTCGACGTCACCCAGGGCGCGGTACTGGTCAACGGGGTCGATGTGCGCGAGCTGGCCACTGACGCACTGTGGCAACGCATCGGTTTGGTCCCGCAGCGGCCGTACCTGTTTGGCGGCACAGTCGCCAGCAACCTGCGCTACGGAAAGCCCGACGCCACCGACGACGAGCTGTGGGAGGCGCTCACCGTTGCCCAGGCCGACGACTTCGTGCGCTCGATGCCCGACGGTTTGGACTCAGCCATCTCGCAAGGCGGCACCAACGTGTCGGGCGGGCAGCGCCAGCGCCTGGCGATTGCCCGCGCTCTCGTCCGCAAACCCGAGGTGTATCTCTTCGACGACTCGCTCTCGGCGCTCGACATGGCCACCGATGCGCGGTTGCGAGCAGCACTCGCGCCGTACACACGAGATGCCGTGGTACTGATGGTTGCTCAGCGAGTCACCAGCATCAAGCACGCCGACCAAATTCTTGTCCTCGAAGACGGGGAACCCGTGGGGCTCGGCACCCACGAGCAGCTTCTGGAAAACTGCCCGACGTACGTGGAGATCGTGAACTCGCAGCTGACCGCCGAGGAGGCGATGGCATGAGCGACGTTGACGACACACACGACACAAGGCAGCCGGCGCCACCACCCACTAGCGCAGCGGAAATGCGAGGCGGGCGAATGAACACGGTGGGTGTGCCCACCGAGAAGTCGAAGAACTTTTCCGCATCCAGCCAGCGACTGTTTCGCCGCCTCGGCCCGGAGCGTCCGAAGGCTTACCTCGTGTTGGTGCTCGCCGTTGTCAGCGTCGCGCTGGTGGTCTCCGGGCCAAAGATTTTGGGGCACGCCACCAACCTGATCTTCGAAGGTCTCGTTCGCTCATCGCAGGGCGGCGCTGGCATCGACTTCGGTGCGCTGCACACGACCCTTTGGTTCGCCGTTGGGCTGTACCTAGCGGGCTACGCGTTGGCGTACCTGCAGGCATTCGTGCTGGCCGGTGTCGTCCAACGCACGATGTACCGCCTGCGCGCCGACGTGGAGACGAAGCTGCACGCAATGCCGCTGTCGTACCTCGACCGACAAGCCCGTGGCGACCTGCTCAGTCGGGTCACCAACGACATCGACAACGTTGCGCAGAGCATGCAGCAGTCGCTGAGCCAGCTGCTGCAGGGCGTGCTCACCATTGCCGGCACCATCGGAATGATGCTGTGGATTTCGTGGCAATTGGCCATCGTTGCGGTCGTCTCAGTGCCCATCTCGCTGCTGTTGATGAAGAAGATCGCCGGTCACTCCAAGGGCAAGTTCATCGCCCAGTGGAAACACACCGGGGCGCTCAACGCGCAGGTGGAGGAGACCTTCACCGGGCACCCCATCGTCAAGGCTTTCGGCCGCCAACGCGAGGCACGGGCCCGCTTCGATGCCACCAACGACAAGCTCTACGAGGCAGGCTTCGCGGCACAGTTCATCAGCGGTTGCGTGCAGCCGGCGATGGTGATGATCGGCAACTTCAACTACGTCGCCATTGCGGTCTTCGGTGGCCTCAAGGT
>JAYVVY010000207.1:0-7510 GCA_043786575.1 Ilumatobacteraceae bacterium | reverse complement strand
AAGATTCTCGTCGTCGGTAACCCGGCCAACACCAACGCGCTGATCGCACAGCAGAACGCTCCAGACCTGGACCCGCGCCGCTTCACCGCGATGACCCGCCTGGACCACAATCGTGCCGTCTCGCAGCTGGCTGCCCGCACGGGCGCCACGGTCAACGACGTCACCAACATGACCATCTGGGGCAACCACAGCGTCACCCAATTCGCCGACCTGCACCACGCCAAGGTCAACGGCAAGAACGCATACGACCTGGTCGACGACCAGGCCTGGTACGCAGACAGCTACCTGCCCACGGTCGCCAAGCGCGGCGCCGCCATCATCGAAGCCCGCGGCGCTTCGTCGGCAGCATCGGCTGCGAATGCTGCGGTCGATCACATTCGTTCGTGGTCGCTGGGCACCCCCGAGGGCGACTGGGTCTCGATGGCCATCGTCAGCGACGGCTCGTACGGTGTGCCCGAGGGCCTCATCTCCTCGTTCCCGTGCGTGTGCAAGGACGGCGAGTACTCCATCATCCAAGGCCTCGACATCAACGACTTCAGCCGCGGCAAGATCGACGCCAGCACCGCCGAGCTCGCCGAAGAACGCGATGCCGTCAAGGACCTCGGCCTCATCTAGTTCAGCGTCCCGCCCCGCCGACTTCGGACTTCGGGCCGCGCGGCTGTGACTTTACTGATTGCTCGTGAGGGGGTGGGGCGAGTCGCTGCCCCTGGCTCGGCCGCAAGGTTCGCCACGTCTGGCATGTTCCACCGCCCAAGGGCGGGCCAGCCCCACCGATCTGGCACGTTCCACCGCCCATGGGCGGCAGAACGTGCCAAACCCGATCACCGGGTCGGGCATGCCCCACCTCAAGAGCAATCAGTGCAATTAGCCAGCGTCGCTCGCCGGTCAGCTGATGGCGACGTCGCAGGCGACTTCCATCATCTTGTCGACGCCGTTCTTCAGCTCTGCGTCGCTGATGCGCTCGGCCGTTTCCTGGTCGCCGCCGGCGATGATGTCGCTGATGGTGGCCATGCACAGCGTCTCGATCTTCTGCAGCGCGCCCAGCGTGTAGAGCACGGCGGCTTCCATCTCGACGGCCAGGTGGCCGCGTTCGCGCCAGCGGTTCATGATGCCCTCGCGCGTGTCGTAGAAGATCGCAGAGGAGACGATGGGGCCGACGTGCACGCGGGCGCCGCTGTCGCGTGACAACTGCACCGCGCGCTCGACCAGCGAGTAGGTCGCTGTTGGGGAGTGGGCGTCGCCACCGCAGAGCTGACTGACGATCTGGTCATCAGAGGTGGCGCTCATCGCGACGATCGTGTCGGCCATCTTCAACCCCGGTGCCAGACCACCTGCGGTGCCGACGCGCACCAAGCGCGTCGCCCCCAGCTGGATCAGTTCGTTGTAGTAGATCGCCGCGCTGGCGCAGCCCATGCCGACAGATTGCACACTGATCGGCTTGCCCTTGTAGGTGCCCGTGTAGCCCAGCGCACCGCGCTCCTCATTGACCAGGCGAGCACCTGGATCGAAGAACTTCTCTGCGATGTACGTGGCGCGCCGAGGGTCCCCGGGCACCAGCACAGCCTGGGCGTAGTCGGTGGGTTCGGCGCGGATATGAATCGGCATGGGTTCAGCGTAGAACGCAGTTGCCCCACCCGTTGCTTCTACAGACTGGGACCTTCGCCTCTATGAGAACCGCAGGTGGTTGTCGAATATTGAGACAGAAAGCTCTCAATAAAGGAGACGGCAATGGACAAGAAGCAAAGTGGCGATGGCTGGTGGGTGGTCACCTTCGTACTCGGGATGGTTGCCCTGATCGTCGGTGTGATCGGAATCGCCATGGCGTCTGGCAACGACAACAACCGGGTGGCTGCAGGTGCCGCCGGTGCCGGGGCGGTCGGGGGAGTTACCGAGGTGGACGTCACCCTGGCGGACATCTCGGTCTCGCCCAACATGATCGAGGTGCCGGCGGGTGAGGAAGTCACGGTGCACGTCACCAATACCGGCAAGCTCGACCACGACTTCAAGGTCGAAGGCACGACCGGCACCGCCCTACTGAAGTCGGGCGAGAGGGCGGACATCGTGATCGGTCCGTTCACCGCCGATGCAACGGTGTGGTGCACGGTGCCCGGGCACAAGGACGCCGGCATGAAGATGGCCGTTCACGTACTGGGCGCAGCGGCGGCAGGTGGCTCGGCCACCGCAACCACGGTGCCCGGCGTGACCAACGCGACCATCGACGGGGCAGCGATGCCCGGAACGGATTGGATGGGCCGCGACCCGGTGTTGGCAGCGAAGCAATCCGGGACGGTGCACGAGATCGCATTCGACGCGACTGAGAAGCTCATTGAAGTTGCGCCAGGTGTGACGCAGCTGATGTGGACCTTCAACGATCACGTGCCAGGCCCGATTCTGCACGGCAACGTTGGCGACACCTTCCGAATCACGCTGACCAACAAGGGCACGATGGGCCACTCGATCGACTTCCACGCCAGCAAGGTGGCCTGGAGCGACGAGATGCGCACGATTCTGCCGGGCGAGTCGCTGGTGTACGAGTTCGAGGCGGATTACGCCGGGGCGTTCATGTACCACTGCGGCACCGCACCTGCACTGCACCACATCGGCAATGGCATGTATGGCGCGATCATCATTGATCCGCCTGGCCTGCAGCCTGTCGAAGAAGAGTTCGTGGTGGTGCAGAGCGAGCTCTACCTTGGGCCCGAGGGGCAACCGGGTGACCTGACCAAGATGATGAACGAGGAGTGGGACGCCGTCGTGTTCAACGGCTACTTCGCCCAGTACAAGTTTGAGCCGATTCAGGTGGAGGCTGGCAAGCGCTACCGCGTGTGGGTGATCAACGACGGCCCGAACGAGAACTCGGCCTTTCACATCGTGGGAACCATCTTCGACACCGTGTTCAAGGAGGGTGCCTTCACCCTGCAGCCCGATGAAACGAACGGTGGGTCTCAGGTCCTCGACCTGCAGCCCGCACAGGGCGGCTTCGTGGAGTTCTCGTTCGCCGAGGATGGCCTGTATCCGTTCGTCACTCACAAGTTCGCCAACGTCGGCAAGGGTGCCATTGGCTTCTTCGCCGTCGGTGATGTGGACACGTCGGCGATCACCGGCCACTGAGTGAATTGTCGGCCGTGGCCGCCGGAGTGGGAGAGTGCACCGTTATGGAAGACCGACCGCAAGACGTCGACTCCGAAGACGGTGCACTCCTCCGCGCCAAGGCGATGGCTGCACCGAACCGGGTGGCGATCGTTGCGCACCTGCGCTCGTCGGCTGAACCGCTGAGCGTTGGTGCATTAGCCGACGCGATCGGTATTCATCGCACTGCAGTTCGGCGGCACCTGGCATTGCTCGCAGATGCGGGCCTCGTGCGATCGCTGCCGCTGCCGATCGAAGGGCGTGGTCGGCCACGAACCGGGTTCACCAACGTCGATGCGAGTGTTCCGTACCGGGAATTGGCGGACGTGCTGATCAATGCGGTGCGCAGCGGCAGCTCCGCTCGCGAGGCGGGCCGCGAGGCTGGCCTGCGGGTTGCTCCCTCAACGGCAGGGCCGTTGGCGACGTTGCGCGACGAGGCCGAGCGGTTGGGTTTTGATCCGCAGATACGCGATCGGGGGTCTGTGCACGAGGTCGTGCTACGCACGTGCCCGTTCGCCGATCTGGCGACTGCCCAGCCTGACACCGTGTGCGAACTGCATGTCGGTCTTGCCGAGGGGATTGCGCAGCGAGCGGGCGGTGTGGTGATCGACGGCATTCGACTGGCGGATCCGCAGAAGGGCGGCTGTCGAATCGTTGTCCGCCCCAGCGCTACTTGAGGAACTTGCTGGTGGTGTTGTCGGCCAGGACCTTGCCGCCCGTCTGGCAGGTGGGGCAGTACGCAACTGTGTAGCCGCTGTAGCTGACCGATCGGATCGTGTCGGCGCACACCGGGCACGGAAGCCCTACGCGACCGTGAACCCGCCCAGGCCGGTCGGCGGACGACGACATGTCGGTGCGCGTGCGTTCGTACGCCAGTCCATCGTCCACTGCCTCGTGGATTGCCGTCAGTACCGCGGCCGCACCATCGGCACCCAGCTTGCCGGTCATCGCAAACGGCGACAGCTTGGCCCGATGGCAGACCTCGTTGGCCAACATCCTGCCCAGCCCCGAGATGTGGCGTTGGTTACGCAGGAAGCCATGCACGCGCATGTTGTCGGCGGCGAACGCCGCGGCCAACGACTCTGGTGTGAAGTCGTACGCGTCCGGTCCCAGCCGGTCCAACGGTGGCCCATCGAGCGCGTCCGTCGCCACGCACCACACGCCAGCGCGCCGTTCCTTGCCGGCCTCGGTGAGCAGCAGCGCGCCACCGTCTTCGAACACGAAGCGCGCCTGCCCGTTGCGCGGTTTCGGCGACTGCTTGTCGTCCACCAACAATCGGCCACCCTGCATCAGATGCACCACGAAGTGGATGGGCCCGAAGTCGAGCAGCAGATACTTGCCCCGTCGTCCGACGCCGAGTAGCGGTGTCCCGTACGCGGTCTCCGGGCGAGGCGACGCAGTCTTCAGGGCGGTGAAGTTGAATGGCACGAACTTCTTCAACACGGCGCCGCGGTACAGCTCTGTCAGCCGTTCGGCGTGGGCCTGGACTTCGGGAAGCTCGGGCATCGCGAGAAGTCCTTAGCGGTACTCGGTGCGCTCACGCACGCTGGTGAATACCCCATCGAGGGCACCGAAGACCGGCTGCGATTCGACCAGTTTCTGTTGGCTGCCAGTGAGCAGAATCCGTCCCTTGATGAACGCCTCCTGTGCGTTGATCTCACCGGTTGCCACGCCGGCCGCGGTGTCCCACGTCTGCTCCATGCGCACGTCCTCGGGGAATGCGCTGCCGGCACCGAAGGCGGCCACGCCGTCACCGACCTGTAGGTGGTAGACGACTGTGCCCTCAGGGCCGTCGGTCACCACTTGCGTTACGCCGATGGTGTGCTCGCTCGCCAGCGACTGCAGTGCAGCGCTGTCGGCGACTTCGGTGGTGAGGGCGGCGAGCCACTCGAGGCTGAGATAACGGATCACCTGCATAGTCTGGCGCACGTGCTCACCAATGCCGACGAACTGCGCCATCCAGATGTTGCGGTGGAGGCCTGGTGGTGGTGGGCGTGGAACGCAGATTCTACTGTCGGGCTGTTCGCCGGGCTGGAGCTGCGTGGTCGCCGTTTCGACTATTGGGCGGGCCTCGTTCGTGCCAACGAGCCCTACCTGTACGTGGAGGAACTGGACGGCACCGGCCTGCGCGACGGTCTAGAGATCAAGCCGCCCGAGATGTGGGCGGACCACGTGTGCGACGTGCCGTTCACGCAGTGGAGCGTCGGCAACGAAGCCCACGGTGTGTTGCTCGACGACCCTCTCGACGCCACGAGCAAGCCGTACGGAACACCCGTCCCCGTCACGTTCGACATCGAGTGGTACTCGACGGGCCCGGCCGCTGCGATTGCCCATGGTTACGAACACACCGGTGAGGTCGATGCCCAGGTCGAACTGACCGAAGGCCTATTGGCCTTCGAAGGCCGGGCCCACAGAGCGCACGTGTGGGGAGTGCCGTATCGCCCAACGGCCTTGGCAATGCCGGCCGGCGACGGCCTGCTGTGGGCCCCGTACCGCCGCCACGATGGCCACGGCGTGCTGCAGGTGCTGACGCCCGCTGGCTTCGTGGGTCGCTTCGCCTGACGAAGAATCTCGCTGTGCTGTCGCGCAGTTTTGGGTCGGTAACACTCTCACCAGTGATGGGCTTTGACGACACGGCGCAAACCAGCGACTTCGACTCGTCGTCGCGGCCAGCGCCGCCGACGCACTTGCCATCGCGAACTCGTTCAGCTGAGCGCCCGCGTCGTCGGTGACGAGGCCTGGGGTGGTCGTGCCATGTTCCATCGCCCATGGGCGGGCCGACACCACCGTTCTGGCATGGTCCACCGCCCATGGGCGGCAGAAGATGCCAAACCCCGGCCGCAGCGTCAATGACGGCCCACTTCAGGAGTAATCAGTAGATCGTGCAGCCAAGACGGCCGGGGAGTGTCGAATGCGAGATGGTCCACACCCCGTCAGTGAGCCCGCAGAACGAAAACTCGCAGTCGAGTGCGGCCTCCAGCGCGTCGCGGTCAGCCAGCGACGTGAGCCGCTCGACCGAAGGAACCGGCCCGGGTCGATCGCGCACCAGCACCCCCACGGCGCCGGCGCGATACAACGACGATCCGTCCGCCAGCACCGAGTGCGACAGCGGCCCGCGGCTCGACGGCAGCAGATGCCACTCCTCGATGTACGCACCACTGGGCGCCCGCTCCATCAGCACTGTCCCGTCCGCCTTCCACTCCAGAAGCCCTGGTTCGGGAAACGCTGACACCGGCTGAAAGCCGACGACGCTGCTCCACTCGGCGGTGGCTGCCCCGTCGACGATGGGCGTGCACACCGTCGCACCGCTGCTGGAATCCGAGTCGGCGAGCACCAGAAGTTCATCCATTGAGAACGACACCCGACCACCCAAGGCAAGTGCTGCAGCTGAGAGCCTGACATCCGCCATCAGTGACGGCAGCTGCAACCACACCACAAACGACGTGTCGTCTCGCGTCCCATCCTCGAACTCAATCCACCGCCGCTGCCAGCACCCCAGCAACTCATCGGGCACGGTCTGGAGGGGCGCACTCATCGCAATGACGGTAGCCGCGCGCCCGCGGCGCCTACCGTGGACGCACAATGACCTTCGGTGGCGACATCCTCGACGACTTCGACAAGAAGAAGCAGCAGCCGCAATATCGCGTCGTCCCCGCCACCCAAGGCCTGCTCGTCGAAGACCGTTCCAGCGGCTTCTGTGGCGATGTGGTCAAGTCAGACGCGCGCGCCGTCACCCTGCGCGACCGCGACGGACGCGACCGCGAGTTCATGTACAAGCCAGGCGGCTTCCTCATTGAGGGCAAGCCCGTCACCCTGACCAGGCCGCCGGCCACGGCGGCCCACAGCGGCCCGAAGCTCACCGCCAGCGGCTCGGTCGCCGCGGCCACGAAACCTCGTGCCCGCCTCGCCGCAGCCAGCCGAATCTGGGTAGAAGGCAAACACGATGCCGAGCTGGTGGAGCACGTATGGGGCGACGACCTTCGTGAACTCGGCATCGTCGTGGAACCGATGCACGGCCTCGACGATGTGGTGGCAATGGTGGCGGAGTTCCAGCCAGGCGCCAACCGCAAGCTGGGAATCCTCGTCGACCATTTGGTCACCGGCAGCAAGGAGGACCGCCTCGCGAAGCAGGTGGTCGGTCCCTATGTACTGGTGACCGGCCACCCGTTCGTGGATGTGTGGGCTGGTGTGTGGCCACGAGTGATGGGCCTCACGGAATGGCCCGACGTGCGGCGCAACGTGCCCTGGAAAGAAGGCATGTGCGCAGCACTGGGCACCGATGTCAGGGGTTTCTGGCCGCGTCTACGAAATCGGGTGACGACGTATGTGGACCTGCGCCCGGAGCTGGTGGGTGCGGTGGAACAACTGATCGACTTTGTGA
>JAYVVY010000206.1:0-16285 GCA_043786575.1 Ilumatobacteraceae bacterium | reverse complement strand
GCCGCTCTCACCGCATCGTCAGCGTTGGCCACCCCCACGGCAATCGACGCGATGGCGAACATCGGCAGGTCGTTGGCGGCATCACCGATTGCAATGATGCGCAGTCCTTCGACACCGAGGTCGGTGACGGCGGCGCGCAATCCGCTGGCCTTGTTGCAGCCAGCAGGCGCGACCGCGACCGATCCCTTGTTGACGACCAGGTGGCGCGCACTGCCCACTGACTGTCGAGCGGCTTCCACCGCGGTGAGCCAGGCAACGGGAGCGCCGACCACCACATGTCCCACATCCAGATCTGGCACACCCCCTGCCCGTAACGCGGCGACGAGTGCCGGCTCCACCGGCTCGGCGAGCAACCTCAGTTCGCCGGTGGCGACGGTCACCATCACGCCGCCCTCCTCGCACACGATGCAGTCACACAGCTCGACGATGGTCGGTACCACTGCCTGCAGGCTCTCCCAACGGCGGCCGGTCACAATGATGATCGTGTGGCCATCGGCATGTGCCCGGCGGATCGCGTCCGTCGCATCAGGCGCAACTGACTCGCCATCAAACAGCGTGCCGTCGACGTCCAACGCGATCACCATTTGTTCCATGGTGCTGTCCTAGCTGGTACGGCCCGATATGTCTGGTCATACGCACATTTGGGTAGAGGGCGTAACGTGATCAGTGGGCCGCAAGTTGGACGTGAATGAGCGCACTGGTGATTGCCGCAAATCGCTTGCCGGTGGAGGTCTCTGCGTCGGGCGAAGTCACTGCCAGCCCGGGCGGCCTCGCCTCGGCGTTGTCGACGGTCGCAACCGAAGGGTCCACCTGGGTTGGTTGGGGCGGGCCCGGTGCGGGCCACCTCGCCCCGTTGACGCTCGGCCACGCACGTCTGGCGCCCGTGCCGCTCTCGCCCGGCGAGGAGGCGCGGTACTACCAGGGCTTCTCCAACTCGGTGCTCTGGCCGCTCTTCCACGGGCGTCTCCGCAGGGAGGAGATGAACAGAGCGTGGTGGCGTACGTACCGCAGCGTCAACGAGCGATTCGCAACAGCGATCGCACGGGCGGCGCCCCAGAACGCCACCGTCTGGGTGCACGACTACCATCTCCTGCTGGTGCCGAAAATGCTGCGCACTCGCCGACCGGATGTGCGCATCGGGCTGTTCCTCCACATTCCCTTTCCGAACGTGCAGCTGTTCTCGATGCTGCCCTGGCGGCAAGAGGTGCTGGCCGGCATGCTCGGCTCGGACCTCATTGGCTTTCAGGTCGCCGAGGATGCGGCGAACTTCATCAGCACGGCCGAGCGACTCTTGGATAAACACACAGACGGTCACCGACTACGAGTCGGATCGCGAACTGTGGAGGTCGATGCATTTCCGATCTCCGTCGACTTCACCCGTTGGGACGAGCTGGGCAATCACGCAGCGGATGCGGGGGCGGTCCTCCGCGCAGACCTCGCGGTCTCCTCGATCTTCCTCGGCATCGATCGCCTCGACTACACGAAGGGCATCACCCAGCGGTTACAGGCCTTCGAGGAACTGCTTGACGAGGGCCGGATCAATTCTGAGCAGTGCGCGTTCGTACAGGTTGCGGTGCCCAGTCGGTCGGATGTTCCCGCTTACCAGGACGAGCGGATCGAAGTCGAGGCGATCGTGGAGCGGATCAACTCTCGACACTGCCGACCCAACGGTTCCGGGCCCGTGCATTACATCGAGTCCTCCTTCGACGACACCGGCCTCGCCGCGTGGTATCGGGCGGCCGACGCCCTGGTCGTGACGTCCCTGGCTGATGGAATGAATCTGGTCGCCAAGGAGTTCGTGGCCGCTCGTGGCGATGGCGACGGCGTGGTCGTACTCAGTGAATTTGCTGGCGCCGCACAGGACCTTCCAGAGTCACTGATCATCAATCCGTATGACATCGATGCAATCAAGACGGCTCTGCAGACGGCGCTCTCTCTGCCCGAGGATGAACGACGTTCGCGGATGGAGGCGATGCGCGAAACGGTTCGTCATCATGATGTGCACCACTGGGCGCAGCAATTTCTTCATCGATTGAACGCCGTTCCGCGCGACCGTCACCGTTTCTCGATGTGGAATCTGCCGGTGCTGTCGCGACTCGCGGTTGCACACAGGAGTGCGAACTGATGCGGATCGGATTGATCGCTCCGGCGTGGCTGCCGATTCCCGCACCGGCATACGGTGGTACGGAAACTGTCGTCGACACCCTTGCGCGTGGGCTCCAGGATGCTGGCCACGAAGTGCTGCTGGTCTGTCATCCCGACTCGGCCTGCCCGGTGCCGCGGGCCTCGGTGATACCCGCCGAGGACACCGTACGAATGGGGCGCGCCTCCATTGAGCTCGAGCATGCAATTGGCGCGTACGAGCTCGTGCAGGACTGCGATGTGGTGCACGACCACACGCTGGCCGGGCCGGTGTATGCGGCGCGTTTCCCCAACCTGCCCGTGGTCGCCACGAACCACATGCCGTTCACCCGTACCATGACCGCAATCTTTGGTGCATCGGTGCCGCATGTTGGCCTCATCGCGATTTCTCATTCGCACGCTGCGTCCACCAACCTGCCCATCGCCGGTGTGGTGCATCATGGTGTTGACCTCGCCGATTTTCCCATCGGTTCTGGTGACGGTGGGTATGTCGCGGTCCTCTCCCGCATGACGCCGGAGAAGGGCGTCCATCGGGCGATTGCGATTGCCCGTGCGGCTGGAGTGCAGCTGCGCATCGCCGCGAAAATGCGAGAACTGCACGAGCGCGAGTACTTCGACGAGTTCGTGCGACCGTACCTCGGCGACGAAGTGATCTACCTCGGCGAGCTAGGACCAGCGGACAAGCGCGAACTACTCGGTGGCGCGACAGCGCTGCTCAATCCGATCGGTTGGCCCGAGCCGTTTGGAATGGCGATGGTTGAGGCGCTGGCCTGTGGCACCCCCGTCGTTGGGTGCCCGCAGGGTGCCGCACCCGAAATCGTGATCGACGGCGTGACTGGCTTCCTCAATGATGATGACGACGTATTGGCCGCACGTCTGCAGGAGGTGCATCTCATCAGCCGTGTTGCATGCCGTCAGCGTGTGGCCGACTACTTCTCTGCGGAGAGCATGGTGGCTGGCCATGTCCGTGTGTATGAACAGCAACGAGCGGCGACCGCCCGCAGGGCGGCCGACGCAGTAGTTGACTGGTAACTTCTTGAACTCGACGGCCAGCTCGACGTCGACGTCGGCGCCGGCATCGCCAGCGGTGATACCCGCGGATGGTGGAGAGGGCTGTGTGAGTGTCGCAGCTATGGGCGGTAGACGACGAACACTTTGCGCAGCGTCTCGTGCACGGTCCACGTACCCTGCCAGCCCAGCTCGAAGACGGCACTGGAGCCTGCTGTCAGCTCGATGCCTTCCTCGCCATCGCGCGCCACCGTCATCCGACCCGAGAGTACGTGAATGATCTCGCCGCGCGTGGTGAACTCCCAGCGCGAGGCGCCGGGTTCGCACTCCCAGGTGCCGGAGACGATCTTGTCGTCAGCGCTGGTGAAGAACACCTGGCTACGAGTAGTGATGTCGCCGGTGAGCGGCTCGGCGGAAGGCTGACCCAACGGCTTCTCGGCGAGGTCGGCAGCTGGGATTTCCCCAGCGCGGTAGGTAATGGTCACGGTCTCGTCCAGTCGTTGGTGTGGCGTCGGCGGAAAGACCGACCTTACCCGCGTCTATCCGTATCTGTCAGCGCTCGGCAGCCTCCTTGTAACGACGAGATCATCCGATCCGCCGACAACAACAAAGGAGTGATCATGTGGGATCCTGAAAATTTTCCTGGCGCTGACCACGTGCCGTGGCAGCTGTTGATTCGCGCTCGATATCAGTATGAAGTAGATGCGGTGATCGCCTCCGTGATCCTGCGCAACGCGACCGTTCTGGGCAATGAAACGATGGCGAAAGAGCTGGGTGCGGCGGCCGCGAAGGCGGTGGCGCTCAGCCGTGAAGTGAACGGCCGCAAAAAGGTTGCCAAGGGTGGTGCCGCGTATTCGGTGGTGGCGGAGTTCGACGACTGGTGCGGCACCCGCTGGCCGCGTTGGCCGGGGCCAGGCCCCCGCCCGCGGAGCGAGGAAGTCGACCCGATTGTGGTCGTCTTTGCGGATCGGGCGCTGGACGCGCTGACCGCGATTGCCAGCCCTCAACTACATGACGGGCTTGCTCCAGTGCTCGACAACATCGCCGCGAATCCATTCTGATGCACTGCCAAGAGCAACGCGGTCGCAGCTGGCATTGATTCCCCAATCGGGTGCATGGATGCGTTCGCTCGACGAGACGAGCCACGCTGCCCGGCTGACGTTCACCCGTGGGTTTCGTCACGAAGCGGGGCGACGACCTGCTCGACGAATCGGTGGATCGGTTCGGTGTCCTTTGGGTGACCGAAGTCCATCACGAAGTGCTGCACGCCCAGGTCGGCGAGGTGGCCGAGTTGCTCAACCAACTTCGCGCTGTCCTCGTCGGTTTCGGGCAGCGCCCGTTCCACGGTGGTACTGATCTCGATGTCGGCCGGGTTGCGGCCAGCTTGGTCTGCCGCGGCGCGGATGATGCCCAGCTTGCGGTTCCAGTCGTCATCACCGCGGAAGAAACCGTTCCACATGTCGGCCAGGCGGCCCACCATCGGCAGCCCGACCTTCTCGCCGGCCGCGCCAATGCAAATACGCGGCACCGGGTCGGGAAGCGGCGGTGCGGAGGCACCTGCGATGCGGAAGTGTGTGCCTTCGAACGACGGTTCATCCTGGGTCCACATCAGCCGGCAGATGGTGATCATCTCCTCCAGCTGCGCGAAGCGGATGGACGGCTTGGGGAAGTCGTAGCCGTACGCCGCGTATTCGTCCTCGCGCCAGCCGGCGCCGACACCCAGGATGAAGCGGCCGCCCGACAACACCTGCAACGTCGCCGCCATCTTCGCCGTCAGCGCGGGCGGCCGATAACCGTGGCCCAACACGTGATGACACAGTTGCACATCCGGATGGCGCGCTGCCAGCCAGGTGAGCGTGGTCCATGCCTCCAGGAACGGGTCGGTCTTGGCGTCGAAGCCGTAGAAGTGATCGGCGATCCACAGCGAGTCGAAGTTCGGTAGCGCGGTGGGCAAAATGTGCTGGTCTTGCCACGCGGCGATCGGTTGGTAGTCGCTCCAGCGGTTACCAATGACAGGCGAGAGCCAACCGAACTTGAGCCCGAAGCTCACGACTGCTCCAGCGTGCTCTTCACGCGCCCAAGTGTGCTCTTCATGCCCTTGGTCATCGCCTTCGGACGGACCAAAATGCGGTCGTAGACAAAGCCGGTGAAGCCCTTGGCGGTGTAGTCAAACGATTCGGTCACTGTTGTGTGGTTGGCGTCGCCGGCCACGAACTCGTAGCGCCACGTCGTGTAACCCTCAGCGACGAACTCGAACACCACGCCCGGCTCGCACGCAGTGACCTCAGCGGTAGTCGTCCACTTCTTGAGAGCGCGGCCGCCGATCTTGGCGACGTTGTCACCCTCGAACTTTGCGCCGGCCGCCGGCCCGGTGGCACCGCCGACCCAACGGCCGGCGATGCACTCCGGGCTCCAGTCGCCCATGCGGGTGACGTCGGCAATTGCTGCCCACACTTCATTGGCTGGACGGCTGATAGTGATCTGTGCGGACCCTGAGCTCATGCCCGCATCGTAGAGCTGTTAGCCGGCGTGCGCGAACGCTGGCGCGGTGAGAACCGGCGCTTGCACACAACGCGCAAGCAGGTCTGCCAGGCCTGGCTCCAATCGGTCCACCGACGAGGGCAGCAGCACGCGGCGAACGAATTCAGTGGCGGCCACATCGGCCAGTTCGACCGCAGCGCTGGGGCCACTGGCGGTCATCGCAAGCAGCTGCTCGGGTGCAACAGCGGCGCATTCAACGACAACGCGCTCGACAACCTGATCGATGTAGCGCCATCCAGCGGTGGACATGTCGATGTCTTCAGCGCGAGCAAAATCGCGCAGCGAGCGCGACGCGGGGCCGCTGAGCAACACCAGCAACGTGATGTGCTCGTCGGTTGTGTCGAGCAGCGTGAGTGCATTCTCGCCATCGTGCGAGGTGGGATCGAGCAACACCAGCGTCGTGGCCGGTGCTGTCGTCGTCAGTGCCGTTGTCGATGTCGATGTCAGTGCAGTCATCTGAACTGCATTCTGGTCTGACGTGTGTGGTGTGGCTTTTCGGTGAAACCTCATGATTGGGCCGTCCTCTCTTCGAGCGGTTACCTCCAGGGTACGGACCGTGGGTAACGCGGAGATGAACGCAGCATCACAACGACGTAGTTTGCGCGTGGCAGGTGTCACTTCACGTGGCAGGTGTCACGCGAATACGCAGAATTCGTTGCCTTCTGGGTCTGCCATGACGCACCAGTCGATGTCGCCATCTCGCATTCGCAGCAATGTGGCGCCCGCATCAACCAGGTCGTCGACGCTGGCATCGGCCAGTTTCACGTCCCAATGCATGCGGTTCTTGGCCGTTTTGGGTTCGGGTACGGGGTTGAACACCCAGAACATGAGGGGGAATCCAGCCGCACCTTCCACCCACGCGAAACCGGTGCCGGGCCGCGTGCCAACGGTGCCGGCTGTGCGCGCCGCCCACCAGGTCGCGATGCTCAGCGGGTCGACCGCATCGACGACCAACTCAAACGGACCGTTGGGTGCATCGGGATACTTCGGGTGCGGGCCGAACACGCACATCGCGACGCCGTCGGGGTCGTTGAGGACGTACCAGTTGTCATCGTCGTGCGGTTCGCGAACGAGGCGTGCTCCCGCAGCGATGAGCGGAACTGGGTCGCCTCCGGCCACGCGCACATCAAGGTGCACTCGACTCTTGCCCGCGGCCGCTTCTGGAACGCCGTTGATCCAAATGGTGCGCTCCTTCGAGCCACCCAGCGGAGGCTCCAGATGGAAGTCGCCACCCTCATGCTCGACCACCGGCTGCGCCAGCGCGCTGCCCCAGAAACGGGCCACGGCCTCCGGCCGCCCATCGCCGCTGGTGACATCAATACAGAGATCCTTGAACACGACATCGGGCATGACCGCGAACCTACCCCGGTCGCGATCTGATGTGTGTTGCTTCGGCTCTGGCCGCGACTTGTCGGACTGGCACACTTCGCTGCCCCGAACGTTGAATTCAACGAACGCTACGTAGCGACCTTTGAATTCAGCATTCGGACCCAAAGGATCGGGTGGAGTCGGCCGCGGTCGAGACGTCGAGCGAATAGTCTCGCCGACATGCGTCTCACGCCCACCGACCGTGACCGGTTGCTGATCTTCACTGCCGCGGAACTCGCTCGAGCGCGCCGAGCGCGCGGGCTGCAGCTCAACGTTCCTGAGGCGACCGCGCTGATTGCGGACACGGTGTGCGAGGCCGCGCGCGACGGTGCCCGACTGATGGAGGCTGCGGCTGCCGGAGCGAGTGTGCTCACCGAGGCCGATGTGCTGCCGGGCGTGTCCGACATAGTCGGCGAGGTCAAGGTGGAGGCCGTGTTCAACGACGGCACCCGCATGGTTGTGGTGCGCAACCCGTTCGGCGAAGGTGCGGGTCTCGGGTCCGAGGCGCCGGGTGCGGTGATGACTGCCCCTCGAGAGTCGGCCGATCTGCCCAGCCTTGTGTACCTTTCCGTTACCAACACGTCGGATGTGCCGGTCAGCATCACCTCGCACTTTCACTTCTTTGAGGTCAACTCGCGCTTGTTGTTCGACCGCAATGCCGCGTACGGGATGCGGCTGGCTATTCCTGCGGGCTCGGCGAAGCGTTTCGAGCCTGGAGAGCCCACAGACGCGCCGCTGATTCCGATCGGTGGTGCTCGCATCGCAATCGGCTTTGCGGGATTGGTGGACGGGCCACTGGATGCTCCGGGCGCGAAGGAAGCAGCGCTGGCGCGGGCCGCTGCGCAGGGCTACCTGGGAGCGACGTCGTGAGCGACCATGACCACGGCCACCCGCACGACCACCGGCATTCGCATGGCGAGTTCGAGCACAGCCACGACAACGGCGCCGTGCCGCACAGCCACATGCATCCCGAGGAGATTCTGCCCGACGCATATGCGGCGATTCACGGCCCCACCGTGGGGGACCGGGTGCGCCTTGGCGACACCGGCCTTGTCATCCAGATCGAGTTCGACGCGCAGGAGCGCGGCAACGAGTTCCTTGCCGGCTTCGGCAAGACGGCCCGCGACGGCTTGCTGATGAAGGCTGCCGCAGTGCGCGACACGTGCGATGTCGTCATCTCCAATGTCGTGATCATCGATGCGACCTGCCGCATCGGCAAGGTCAGCATCGGTATTCGTGAAGGTCGCATCTGCGGCGTCGGTCGCGCCGGCAACCCCGACACGCAAGCCGGCGTCGACGTGGTCGTCGGTACCGGCACCACCATCATCAGCGGCGAGGGGCTGATTGCCACCGCTGGTGCCATCGATACGCACGTGCACCTGCTGTCGCCGCGCATCATGGAGGCGTCGCTCGCGTCGGGCGTCACGTCGATCATCGGCCAGGAGTTCGGCCCGGTCTGGGGTGTCGGTGTCAACTCGCCGTGGGCGCTGCGCCATGCGTTCAACAGCTTCGACCAGTGGCCGGTCAACATTGGTTTCCTCGGCCGCGGCTCGTCGTCCCACGACGCGCCTCTCATCGAGGCGCTGGTCGAGGGCGGTGCGTGCGGCTTCAAGGTGCACGAGGACATGGGTGCGCACACGCGTGCACTTGACACAGCGCTGAACGTTGCCGAAGTGTTCGACGTGCAGGTTGCGCTGCACACCGACGGCCTCAACGAGTGTCTGTCGGTGGAGGACACGCTCAGCGTGTTGGCGGGCCGAACCATTCACGCGTTCCACATCGAGGGTTGCGGCGGCGGGCATGTGCCGAACGTTTTGAAACTTGCGGGCGTGGCCAACGTGATCGGCTCGTCGACCAATCCCACCTTGCCCTTCGGTCGCGATGCACTCGACGAGCACTACGAGATGATCTTCAGCGCGCATGGCCTGAACCATCACTCGCATAGTGATCACGCGATGGTCACCGATCGCATCCGCAACGGCACGATGGGGGCCGAGGGAGTGCTGCACGACCTCGGTGTCATCGGCATCACTTCCAGCGATGCGCAGGGCATGGGTCGCGCAGGCGAGACCGTGCGACGCACGTTCCAGCTGGCGGCGAAGAACAAGCAGGACCTGAAGACCGAGCCGACCGTGCACGACAACGATCGCGTCAGGCAGTACATGGCCAAGCTGACCATCAACCCTGCGATCGCGCACGGCCTCTCCCACGAGATCGGTTCGCTGGATATCGGCAAGCTCGCCGACATCGTGCTCTGGCGACCGGACCACTTCGGCGCCAAGCCGCAGTTGGTGCTGAAGGCCGGGTTCCCTGCCTACGGCGTGACGGGCGATCCGAATGCCACCACCGATTCGTGCCAGCCGCTGGTGATGGGCCCGCAGTTCGGGTCGTATGGGTCGACCGCCGCGGACCTGTCGGTTGCCTTCGTGAGCCAGGCCGCGATCGATGCTGGCGACGACCACATGACCACCCGCCGCCGTCGAGTCGCGGTGAAGGGCACGCGCAACATCGGCCCCGCCAACATGGTGCTGAACAATCGTCTGGGCACCGTCGACGTCGACGCGAAGACCGGAATGGTGTCGCTCGACGGCGAGTCGGTGTACTCGGCCCCCTCCGAGACCGTCTCGCTCAGTCGCCTCTACTTCCTCTGATCTGCTGTCGTAATCGTCCAAGGAGAACCACAATGACCACGCCTCGCGCCGAAGGCTTTTCGATGCCGCCCGAGTGGGTGCCGCACGAGCGGACTTGGATGGAGTTCCCGCCGGCCAATGAAGGCTTTGGCGACGGCGGCGACGGTCTGCTGAGCACCGTTCGCGATGTGTGGGCCAGCGTGGCCAATACCATCAATCGGTTCGAGCCAGTCTCGTTGGTGTGCAACATCGGCGATGGCGATGTTGCTCGCAACTTGGTCGACGACTCGATCGAGATTCACGAAACTCCGATCGGTGATTCGTGGGCGCGCGACAGTGGGCCAACGTTCTTGACCCACCCCGACGGACGCTTGGGCGCGACCCATTGGAAGTTCAACGCGTGGGGCGAAGGTGGCTTCTCCGACTGGACCGACGAGCAGCACGTCGGTGCGTTCATGGCAGGCCTTGCGGGCGCAGAGCTGTTCAGCTCGCCGATGGTGAACGAGGGCGGCGGCATTCACGTCGATGGTGAAGGCACCGTGCTGTGCACCACCACCGTTCAGCTGGACCCTGGCCGCAACCCGACGATGAACGCCGAGTCGGTGGAGACCGAGTTCAAGGCGTATCTCGGAGTCAGCAAGATCATCTGGCTGCCGCGCGGGCTGACGAAGGATTACGACCGTTTCGGTACCCGCGGGCACGTCGATATCTGCGCCTGCTTCGTGCGGCCGGGCGTACTGCTGGCGCACCGGCAGACCGACCCTTCACATCCCGACTTCGAAGTGACCAACGAGTACATCGAACTGCTCCGCCGCTCGACGGACGCGAAGGGTCGCGAATTGGAAGTCATCGAGGTGCCCGCACCCGTTCAGATCCATGCCGACGGCGAGTTGGTCGACTGGAGCTACCTCAACCACTACATCTGCAACGGTGCCGTGATCCTGTGCAGCTTCGCCGATCCGAACGATGACATCGCCGCGTCGATCCTGGAAGGTGTCTACCCCGGCCGCGAGATCGTGCTGCACGATGCCCGCGACATCTTCGCCAGCGGGGGCGGCATTCACTGCATCACCCAACAACAACCCAAGGTGTAGGCCGACGCACCAACTGGGGAGCGTTTGCGGTGGAGATCAGGCAGGATGGTCGGCCGTGAGCAGCATCGTCGTCTCTGAACTCGAATTCGCGCCGCCGGGGGTGGACTCGCTGTTCTTCGACGTCGGCTTCGGCGTCTCGCCCGGCGAACACGCCGCGCTCGTCGGCGCCAACGGGGTCGGCAAGAGCACCATCCTGCGCATCCTGTCCGGCGAGCTGGCGGCTGACGAGGGCGAGTTCGCGCTGGGTGGCTCGGTGCTGACGATGACGCAGGACGTGGGCATGTCGCGACCTACCGACACCTTGCGCGACATGCTGATCGAAGTAGCACCGGCCGCGCTGCGCGACGCTGGCCGCACGATGGTGATTGCCGAGCGGGCGATGTACGACGGCACGGATGACGGCATGCAGTTCGCCGAGGCGATCACGCACTGGGGCGACATGGGCGGCTACGAGCTGGAAGCTCAGTGGGCCGCTGCGGCGCGCCGCAGCGTGAAGACGCCGGTAGAGGACTTCCACACCCGCCTGGTGAGCGAACTGTCTGGGGGAGAACGTAAGCGCCTGGTGCTCGACCTGTTGCTCACCAGCAACGCCGACATCTTGCTGCTCGACGAGCCCGACAACTATCTCGACATCCCTACCCGTCTGTGGCTGGAAGAGCAGATCAAGGCGTGCAAGAGCACCATTTTGATGGTCAGCCACGACCGCACGCTGCTCGAACGGGTGGCCACCAAGATCATCGTGATCGAAGGCTCGGGCGCATGGGTGCACGGCGGCTCGTACACCACGTTTCCCGAGGCCCGTGCGAAGCGGCAGGAACTGCTGGGCGACGCGGTGAAGCGATGGAACGACGAAGAGCGTCGTCTGTTCCAACACATGAAAATCATGAAGCAACGTGCGGCGCAGAACTTCAAGAACGCGACGAAGGCCAACGGCGCCGAGACGCGCTGGGAAAAGTTCGTTGCGGCCGGCCCTCCGCCGCCGCCCGTACCCGACCAGAACATCTACGTGAACCTGCGCGGTGCCGATAGCGCCCGCCGTGTTGTGCAGATGCTCGACGTCTCGGTCAACGATCTGTTTCTGCCATTCAGCGACGAGGTGCACTTCGGTGAACGGGTCGGTCTCATTGGTCCCAACGGCACCGGCAAGAGCCATCTCCTGAACGCGCTCGCCGGCACGATCGCACACTTCGATGGCGTCATCAACTTCGGGCCGCGCACCTCGATCGGCACGTTCACGCAGATCAACGATCGCCCCGATTTCCGCGGTCGCGAGTGCTTCGAGATTGTTCGCGACCGAGTGTTCGACGACGAGAAGTCGATGAAGGCGCTCGCGCGCTACGGCCTTGCCGGCAATGCACGCCAGGAGTTCAACACGCTCTCCGGTGGGCAGAAGGCACGCATGGAGATCCTCTGCCTCGAGCTGGAAGGGCACAACGTCTTGCTGCTCGACGAGCCGACGGACAACCTCGATATCGAGTCATCGGAAGCGTTGGAGAAGGCGCTCGACGGTTTCCAGGGCACGGTGCTGGCGGTCAGTCACGACCGCACCTTCTTGGCCAAGCTGGACCGCTTCGTGATGATCAACGACGACGGCGGGGTCTACTCGTTGCCTGACTACGAGCTGGCGATGGCGGCACTCAGCGCGCCCGCGGGTGTGGCGAAGCTGCGGCTGGCCAAGTCGCTGACCTAACTCAGGCCCGACGGGTTGCCCACGCGCTGACGAGGTCGCGCTGCGCGCCGACCTCCGGGCCGGCCATTGGACGATGCAGCGCAACGTGTGCGAGCGCGTCGGTCAGCGACATGCCCAACTCCATCAGCACGCAGACGGCCATCGTGCCAGTGCGGCCGATGCCGGCAGCGCAGTGCATCAGCAGGTGCTCGCCATCGTCGAGTCGTCTGATCAGTTCGGCGATGAATGGTTTCGTCGCGCCGAGACCCGGCGCGTGCAGATCGTGTATGGGGAACCACACGGCCGCAGTGCCAACGTTCTCCCGCAGCCATGCGAGGTACTCGGGGTAGCGGTCGGCAAGTTCGTAGTCCTCCACCAGACATACGACGGTGGTCGCACCGCACTTCGCCATTGCCGCTGTGTGATCGGGGCCGATTGCGTGTTTGCCGCACAGCGACAAGCTGCCCAGTGAGCGCGGCAACGGAATCGAGTCGATGCCTCCGTCGCGTCCGCGTGGTCCCAGCCAGTCCGTCATGATCGCGAACGTAACGCGACATCATGCTTTGCTCATACCTGCCGATGAAGATCAACAGACCCCCCGAACTGCGGCCTAGAAGTCAGAGCAATATCTTCGGGCACAGTGGCCGCACTCCTGTAGGTTCGCCACTCGTGCCCCCGATGTCGTGCCCTCTGTGATGCGGTCGCAGCCAGTTGTTGCTGGTGTCATCGCCGCACTCGTGGGCTTCTCCAGCTCCTTTACCATCGTCCTTGCTGGCCTCGTTGCCGTCGGTGCCAGCGACAACCAAGCGTCGTCAGGTCTGCTGGTGCTGTCCGTCTCCATGGGCTTGGTCGGCATGTGGGCCAGCTGGAGCCAGAAGCTGCCGATCAGCATCGCGTGGTCCACGCCCGGTGCGGCCCTACTGGTCTCGGCCGGAGCGGTGCACGGGGGTTACCGGGCTGCGCTGGGGGCGTTCGTGGTCGCGGGTGTGCTCACGGTCATCGCCGGTTTGTGGCGCCCGCTGGCGCGTTGGATCGGAATGATCCCCGGCCCATTGGCGAGTGCGCTGTTGGCTGGCGTGCTGTTGCCCGTGTGCTTCGCTCCGGCGAGATCCATGGTTGCCGAACCGTGGATGACTGCGCCGGTCATCATCGTGTGGGCGCTGCTGATGCGCTTCGCCCGCCGATGGGCGGTGCCGGGTGCGCTGGTGGCGGCGGTGATTGCGATCGCTCTCGGGCGGTCTGACTCGGCCGCGGCCTTTGTGCCCAGCTGGCCCCATCTGACGCTCAATACGCCGCTGTTCGACGTCGGCACCATGATCGGGTTGGGGGTGCCGCTGTTCATCGTCACCATGGCCTCGCAGAACGTTGCCGGCATGGCGGTGCTACGCACTTTCGGCTTCTCACCCAAGCTGCGCCCGTTACTGCTCGCGACTGGTGCAACGACCGTGGTTGGCGCACCATTCGGCGCGCACGGCATCAACCTTGCGGCGTTGACCGCGGCGTTGGTTGCCAGCCCCGACGCGGACCCGCAGCCCGAACGGCGCTGGCTGGCTTCGTTCACGTGTGGCGCAACGTACGTGGTGATGGGCCTGGCAGCCGGCCTCGCCACGGCGTTGGTGGCCTCGGCCCCTCCGATTTTGATTTCAGCGGTGGCCGGGCTGGCGCTTCTGGGTGCCCTCACCGGTGCACTGGCGGGAGCGATGGCGGACCCGCTGATGCGCGACGCAGCGGTGATCACGCTGGTGGTCAGTGCCTCAGGCATCACGGCGTTCGGTATCAGCGCCCCGTTCTGGGGTCTCAGTGCAGGCCTGTTGTTCCACGGCCTCAGCCGCCTCGGCCCACGCGCCGCTACGCCATAGGTTCGAGGCCAGCGGCCCGCAACTGCTCGCGCAATTGCGCGACCTGAGTTTCTGCCGCCGCAGCTTGGGCCTCAGCCCGGCGCGCACGGCGGAGAATGGCAATGAAATGTGGCGCGAACTCCTCACCGTCGGCAAAGAACGGGACGATGGCGCCGTCTGCTGCGACGTCGAAGTGCACGCCGCCCAATAGTTCGGAGCGGCGGTCGATGACCCGCCGCAACGAACCATCCGTGCGCCGGTAACACACGATGTCGCTGAGGGTGGTGCGAAGGAACCACGCCTCCTCGACGCCGCACTCATCGAAGCGGGCCAACTTCTTCACAATGACATCGTCGTTTTCGCTTGGTGAGACGACCTCAATTGCAACCGTGATGGGCGGGTCGCCGTGGTCCTGGCGCCAGCTGGTGGGCTCGTGCTGGCCGACTCCGTGAATGATGGCGACGTCGGGGATGAACGGCTGGCTGTGCGGCCCGAACGTGGTGACCTCGGCCAGCACGCACACGTCGTCGCGGCCGTCGAACACCACCAGCAGGCCCTCGTAGAGGCGGATGACGAAATTATGGTGTGCCGCCCCGGCCATTGCGTAGTGCTCCTCTTCCGCCTGGGCGACCAGAGCCGCCTCGTTCGCCATGTCTGTGTCCGTATGTGCTGAGATCGACATAGGGGCGACGGTACGGGACGGGTGTGACGGAGTATCCGAGGGCACAGCTCGACCTTACTCCCGACCGTCAGTGTCGGATAGAGCGACAGCGCCTTCACTGGCGACCTATAGGAATCGGTGTGCTCGGGTGCAACCATTGCGGTGGGCAAGGCGTCGTGGAGGGTGATGAAGCCGAGACAGATCGCGTTGATAGCAGCCGAACCCTGGCCAGCGGAGCCGACTTTCCTCGGCGGGCCTTCTGTGGCGGGCGTGGTCACCTTCGATGACCTGTTCCATCGGGAGCTGGTGCCAATGACCCGACTTGCGATTGGCCTGGTCGATTCCTCCGAGCGTGCCGAGGAGATTGTCCAGGACGCGTTCGAAAAGACGTTGTTGGCGTGGAGCAGAGTGCGCGAGCCCGGCGCGTACCTCCGCCATGCAGTGGTCAACGGTTGTCGCAGCGAGCTTCGCCGCAGGCGAGTGACCCGACGTGCGCCTCAGTTCAGGGCCGATGCGATCACCGCTCCAATTGATGTGTCGCTCCTCGATGCGCTTGCGGCTCTGACTCCTAAGCGCCGAATTGCGTTGACGTTGCGGTACTACGCCGACCTTCCCGAAGCAGAAATCGCCGACCTGATGAACGTACGCGTCGGCACCGTGAAGTCCCTGATCAGCCGCGGTCTTGCCGACCTGCGAAAGGTGGTTCCGAAGTGAGCAGATTTCCAGAAGCGAGCGACGAACTGGGTGGCCGCGTCGCCACACTGCTGCGCGAGCGGAGTGACGCGGCAACTCGTCCGGGTATTCAGATGGAGAAGGTTGTGGCGGGGGCCAGTCATCGGCGGCGCCGCTCACGCATAGCGGTCTCTTCGCTGTGCGTTGCCCTAGTAGTCGGCTCCGGCTACCTCGTCACCCAACGCGTGCCACAACCGGAGCCGGCACAGCAGCCGGCCGTCGTGGATCGCCCCGTGCTCGGCCGATATGCCGTGATCGACGGGCTCGAGCCGCAGGCGGCATTTGCTCAAGCGGGCGGTGCGTTGTGGAGTGTTGCGCAACCCCGCGTCGATGTGTGGGCTGATCAATCTCGTCGGCTCGTCATTCGGACGGTGGTCGAACCCGTGGATGAAGTGCGGACCGACTCGACTGTCGACGTTCCGACCACTACGGGGCAGGTGAGTGATGCAGGACCGTGGGCTGATCGAACCGTGGAGCGTGTTGAGGTCCGTGGCGTACGTGGGGCGATCGAGCAACTCGCTGAAGGCCAGTACTCGGTGTGGGTCCCCACATCTGTGGCGGGCCGCTACACGCAGGTCATCAGCCGCGGGTTGAGTCGCGAA
>JAYVVY010000205.1:0-7831 GCA_043786575.1 Ilumatobacteraceae bacterium | reverse complement strand
CGCTGGTGCAGCTGAAGTCGTACATCGGGATGTCGTAGACGCCCGCGTAGAGGAACGCACCGAGCAGCGGAATGCCCGGCGTGACCAGCTGAAGATATGCGCCCATGTCGCCAAGGATGCGGACGCGTACAGCCGTGATCTTGCCGTCGGCGTCGGCCGCCAGCTCCATGTCTTGGATCTGACCGCGCCCGTGAATGGTGGCAACAGCGTTCTCGCCGCGCTCCTCGTTCCAACGCACGGGCAGCTTGTGTTTGCGGGCCAGCGCCAGGCACAGCAGCTCCTCGGCGTAGACGTTCAGCTTGCTGCCGAAGCCGCCACCAACCGCTGGGGTGGTGACCCGCAGTTGGTGCTCGGGTATGCCCAGCGTGATGGCGCTCATGATCTTGAGAATGTGCGGCACCTGCGTGCTGGAGTACAGCGTCACGTCGCCACCGAACGGCTGCGGCACCGCTGCGACGGCGCGAGGTTCCATCGCCATCGGCAGCAGGCGCTGCTGGATGTAGCGATCCTTCACCGTGTACGCGGCGGCGGCGAAGGCCTCGTCGAGAGCACCCTCGTGGCCTTCGATCTTGAGGTCCCACTGGTAGCTCTTGTTGGTGCCCAGCTCGTCGTGGATGACCACGCGGTCGCTGAGGGCGTCTTCCAGGTCGACCACGGCGGGCAGCGACTCGTACTGCACGTCGATGAGCTCGATTGCGTCGCGAGCGGCGACCTCGCTGGTGGCCAGCACCACCGCAACGGCATCGCCGACGTAGGCGGCTTTGCCAACTGCCACCGGGTAGTGCGCCGGGTTCTTCATGTCGGCCGTCACGGGCCACGCGCACGGCATCGGTGCCGCCCACAGGCCCATCAGGTCGGCGCCGCTGTAGGCAGCCACCACGCCAGGCGCGGCGAGCGCTGCGGACAGGTCGACGCTGAGGATGCGCGCGTGCGCGTACGGGCTGCGAGCCAACGCCAAGTGCAGCGCGCCGGGAAGATGCAAGTCGTTGGTGTACTTCGCTTCCCCGGTCAGTAATGCCGGGTCTTCACGACGCAGCATCCGGCTCCCCAGCACGGTTGCAGGTCGATCGTCAGTGACGGTCACTTCGGTACCCCCAGTACCTCGATGCGGACGGGTGAACTAATCGCCTGCAGCGCAGGCCAGTACGGACTTCACAATGTTGTGGTACCCCGTGCAACGGCACAGGTTGCCTTCCAGCCCAATGCGCACCTCCGCCTCGGAAGGGTTCGGGTTCTCCTTGAGCAGGCTGGTTGCGGCCATCACCATGCCCGGCGTGCAGTAACCGCACTGCAGGCCATGGTTCTCCATGAACGCCTGCTGCATCGGGTGCAGCACACCATCGCTTGCCATGCCCTCGATGGTGGTGACCTGCGCGCCGTCGGCCTGCACGGCCAGTACGGTGCAGCTCTTCACTGCCTCACCATCGAGGTGGATGCTGCACGCGCCGCACGACGATGTGTCGCAGCCGATGTTGGTGCCGGTGAGTGCGAGCGTCTCGCGGATGTAGTGGACCAGCAACGTGCGTGGCTCGACATCGCTCTCGTGAACCGTTCCATTGACGGTAACTGAAATCTTCACCAGTGATCCCCTCTGATCGTGTGCGATCGTGATCTGTGATCACGCCCCCAATAGAGACCCCATCATGCACCAAATCGCAGGCTCTCCGCCACCGGGCGACACCGAAACTGCTGCGTCGTGCCAGAGTGGGGCGATGATCCTGTTGCGGATACTCGCCGGCGTCGCCGGGCTGGCTTTGGTCATTGCCACCCTCGTGTCCGCGTTGAAGACCATCGTCGTGCCGCGTGGTTACGCCAGTTGGCTGACCCGAATTCACTTCCGAGCGTGGCGACGGGTCTTCAGCCTTTTCTCGGGACCGAAGCGGCCGTACGCCGAGCGCGACCGGGTGCTGGCCCACTACGCCCCGGTCGCGCTGGTGACGTTGCCGGCGGCCTGGGTGACGCTGGTGGGCATTGGCTTCACCGGAGTCTTCTGGGCAATGGGTGTGCATCCCTTTACCGAAGCGCTCGCGACCAGCGGGTCGTCACTGTTCACCCTCGGGTTCGATCGCCCCGCCGGCACGAGCCGTGTAGTGGTGTCGTTCGTCGAGGCAGGTATCGGCTTGGGTCTGGTCAGCTTGATGATCTCCTACCTGCCCACTATCTATGGCGCCTTCAGCCGTCGCGAAGCGCTGGTCGGCCTCCTGGAGGTACGCGCCGGCCTGCCACCCTCGCCCGCGGAACTGTTGACGCGGTACGCACGAATCAACCTGCTGGATCGAATGGACGACGATCTGTTCAAACGCTGGGAGGAGTGGTTCATGGACGTAGAGGAGAGCCACACCAGCCAGCCATCGCTGGTCTTCTTCCGCTCGCCGCACCCGGACCGCAGCTGGATTACTGCCGCAGGCTGCGTGCTGGACACCGCTGCCATCAAGGCCTCCACCATCGACCTACCGCGCAACGCACAGACCGACCTGGTGCTGCGCACGGGGTTCTTCGCGCTGCGTCGAATCGCCGACTACTTCGGCATCGAGTACGACCCTAACCCGACGGCAGATTCACCGATCTCGGTCACGCGACGCGAGTTCGACCTGCTGGTGGTGGAGCTGCGCGCGATCGACATTCCGTTGAAGGCCGACCTTGATCAGGCGTGGCGCGACTATTCGGGCTGGCGAGTGAACTACGACACCGTACTCGTGCAGCTGTGCGCGTTGGTATTGGCCCCACCTGCGAAGTGGAGCAGCGACCGTCCAGGCGTGAGCGCTCAGTACCCGAAACTGTTCCGGCGGCCACGCATTCGCCACTCGGCTCGCTAGCCCGTAAACACCGGCAGCGACGTGATTGCCCAGTACGAGCCTGCCGCACATGCCAGGCCAACTGCGGCGGGTGTGACGTAGCCCACCCACTTCTGCGACGGCGTCCAGGTGGGCGCCAGCATGAACCAGCCGCAGACCGCACCGGCGAGCACGCCACCCACATGGCCGCCAATGGAGACGCCGCTGATGGTGAAGGTGAAGACCAGGTTCAGCAGCAACGTGGAGCCGATGCCGGTGCTGAAGATGTTGATGCCGCGGCGATGCATCCCGACCGCAGCAGCGCCCATGAGACCGAAGACTGCACCCGAAGCGCCGCCGGTCGCGGTGATGTTTGTGCCGTCCATCAGCACCACACCGAGCGACCCACCCAGCAGGCAGGCGAAGTACAGCATCGTGAACTTCGTCGCGCCAAGCGGGCGTTCGATGAGCCGGCCCAGTTGCACGAGCACCAGCATGTTGAACCCGATGTGAATGAGGCCGAAGTGAATGAAACCGCTGGTGACGAGCCGATACCACTCGTGGGTGTAGTGGACAATGGAACGGTTCAGCGCAAGGTCGGCGTGTTTGTTGGTGATGTTGCCACCGAGGGCGCCGGTGTCGCTGGCAACCATCCACAGGAAGACCAACACGTTGATGCCGACGAGTGTGTACGTGGCCGGCGTGAGCACACGTGAGTTGGCTAGCTGCACGCGGGTTTTCACGTCGGGTCGGGCGGCCTTTGCACAGTCCAGGCAGTGCGAGCCGACGGCCGCCTGCACGAGGCAGTCGCTGCAGGCCGGCTTGCCGCACCGGGTGCAACTGCGACCCGCCTCGCGATCGGGGTGGCGATAGCAGCGGGGCGTGGTGGGCGGTACAGGCAGCGACACGCCGGTCAGGCTAGCGACGTCGCCTCCGCGCCGGGCCGCGGCGCGGCGGTGTTAGAGGATGGCGTCGAGCCCGACGGCGACGACGACCAACAGCACAATCAGCCCGTTGTAGACCGTGTGCGCGGCGGTGGATTCCAGCGTTGCGTCGTGTCGGTTCAGGTGTCGCCGATACTCGCGCAGGTACACCGACATGAAGTAGGCGCCGCCGAGGGAGAGCGCGAGTGCGGCGCCGAGCGGAATTCCGATGATGGCGTGGATCATCCCGAACTGCAGCACCTTCATTAGTCGTCGCGACCGCGACCAGTCCTCGGCGCCGGAGCGAAACATGCGCTCCTCGGCGTACGCGAACAGCGGTAGGGCCGGTAGTAGCAGACACATGAAGGTGAGGGGAATGATCCACTCCCACACCGTGCCGACCGTGGCATCTGACTCGCCGAACACCGGGTTGCCAGTTCCACCCAGCATCGACCACCAGCCCCATGAGAGGCCGGGAACCTGCATCAGCGCGGTGGCGGCAGCGATCACCACCGTCAGCAGCAGTGGTACCGGCCACACATGACGCCATCCGAACCGATGCCACACCTGCGACACGATTGAACGCCCCTCGGCCGACCGCGAATGATGCAGGCCGGTGAGAAGCCGGAACCCCATGAAGCCGAGCACGGCGAACGTGAGGACGTTCGTCAGTTGATCGTTCACGCAGCTCTCACGAGCAGCGAGTGTACGACTGAGTTATCGAGGAGTGCGGGCGCCGAAGACGTCGGCGGCCGTCGGCTCGCCCAGCAAGTGCCCCTGCACAAGGTCGCAGCCCAAGACGCGGAGGCGGCGCAGCTGGTCGGCGGAGGTGACCCATTCCGCAACGACCTGCATATCGAGTGCGTGTGCCAGCTGAATGATTGCTCGCACGATTGGGTCGTCGTCGCCGCTGGTGCCCAACATGCGGGCGACGGTGCCGTCGAGCTTCAGCACATCGGCCTCGCAGGAGCGCAATGCGGTCAGCGATGAGATACCGGTGCCGAAGCTGTCCAGCGCCAGCTGCACACCGAAGCGGCGCAGTGCCTGCATCGCGCGCAGGTTGCCCGGCTGCCGGTCGTTGAGTGTGTTCTCGTCGAAGTCGAGCGTCAGCTGATGCGGGTTCAGTTCCATCTGGCGCACCGTTGCCAGCACACGCTCGACGAAGGTGCCTTCCGCTAGCTGACGGGCGGCGATGTTGACGTGCACGCTGAAACCGCGGTCGACCAGACCGGAGTCCAGCCAGGCGCGAGTGTCCAGGCAGGCTTGGCGGATGACCCACTCGCCGATGGGCACGATGACGCCCGACTCCTCGGCCAGGTGCAGGAACTGCGCCGGCAGCAGCGTGCCCTGCTCTGGGTGGTCCCACCGCAACAGCGCTTCGGCCCCGGCAACCCGGCCGCTGTGGGTGGAGATGATGGGCTGGTAAGCCAGGCGCAGCTGGCCGCCTGCCAGCGCACGCTCGAGCTCGTTGGACAGCACCTTGTGCTGACGCGACTCGGCACGCATGACCTCGGTGTACAGCTCGCAGCGCGAACGACCACGGCGCTTGGCCTGGTACATCGCGATGTCGGCGTTGCGCAGCAGTTCGATGGCCGCTTCCTGGCCGCTGATGCCCTCCACATGGGCTGGCAGGCCGACGGCGACGCCGACGCTGACCGAGAGCTCGACCTCCACGCCGTGCACCATGATGCGACCGCTGAGCGAGCTGCGGATGCGCTCGGCCAGGTCGAGTGCACTGTGCTCGTCGATGCCGCCATCACACAGCACCACGAACTCGTCGCCACCGATACGGGCAACCACATCCGAGGGACGTGTGGCATGAGCGATGCGGTGTGCGACCTGGGCCAGCAACGCGTCGCCAATTTCGTGACCGACTGTGTCGTTGACGTCCTTCAGTCGGTCGACGTCCATGAACAGAATGGCGACGTTCTTGCGCGTGCCGCGAATGCCGTCGAGGGCGTCGGCCGCGGTGCGCAGCAGCAACAGGCGATTGGGGAGGCCGGTGAGCGGGTCGTGATTGGCCTGGCGAGTCAGCTCGCTCTGTAAATGCTTGGTGGCGGTGATGTCGCGCGCAACTCCACCCCAATAGTCGATGATGCCATCGGCCGAGCGGTGGAGGAGAAGATCGATGTCGAGCGTGCGCTCAAGGCCGTCGGGCCCGCGGAAACCGACCTCCCCCGACCACTTTGCGCTCTGGCTACTGGCCATGACCTCGCGCGGCACCTGGTCGCGGATGGCTTGCAGGAGGCCGCGAGCGGCTGCATCGCGAATGAGGTCGAGTTCGTGTTCCACCCCGAACAGACGGCGGGCAGCCTCGTTGGTGTACACCGGCGCGCCGTTGCGGTCGAGAATGATGACTGCGTCGTCGGTCGCGCCGATGACGCCCGACAACCGATCGAGCAGCTCCTGCTGGCCAACACTGTCCGTGTGGTCCAGTGCGATACCGCTATAGCTGATGACCCGCCCGACGGAGTCGCGTTGCGCCTCTGCGGTGATGCGAACCCACGTCATGCGGCCTTCGCCGTGCCACACCCGAAACTCCAGCTGCACATCGATGTTGGCCTCAGCGCTGCGCCGCCACGTCAGCTCGGCTGATGCTCGGTCACCGGGATGAGCATTGGCCCACGGTGGTGTGCCGATGGGGGACCCGGCCGAGACCTGCACGAGCGCGCCAAATGCTGCATTGGCCGCAGTGACGCGACCGTCTCGGTCGGCCTGGAACAGGCCCACCGGCAACGAAGGGAGCAACTCGGTGATGTCCGCCATCCTTACAAGGTCGAAGTGATATTCAGTTATCGGCTGGCGCTAGATGCGACTAAAGGTGCCCGTCACGTCAGCGAGAGCAGTTTCCGCGGTTTCGATCGCTGTGATCAAATCCTCCGCAGGGCTGCCATCGTCTAGTCCAGTTGCGGCCCCAAGATAGTGCACAGCGACGACGTAGTTGTGCGAAGTGCCAGCAGGGGGGCAGGGGCCGGTGTAACCGACGTCGCCAGCGCCGTTCGTCGCCTCGTAGGCACCGAACGGCACGGTGTCCTCGTCGAGGGCAATACTGGCCGGCGAGAGCCCGGCGATCACCCAATGTGTAAACAGTGGAGCGTCAAGATCGGTGAGCGTGATGGCAATCTCCACCGTGCCCGCCGGCGCCGAGCTCCACGACAACGCGGGGGCAACGTTGAGACCGTCGCATGTGTAGCGGGCGTCAATCGGCTCGCCGTCGCGCCACGGCGCGGTGGCCACCAGCGTTCCCGCGGGTGGAACCAGCGTGCTGGCCGTTGTCGTGGGGGTCGTGCTCAGGGGAGTGGTGGTTGGCGAGGTGTCGGCGGCATCTGGATCCACGACGGAGGGGTCGTCGGTGGCTACTGGGGCAGGCGTGGAGATCGAGGCATTTTGGTCTGCGCCGGCGGGGCGCAGCGTGCGACCGTCGGACTTACAGCCGCCAGCAGCCGTCAGCAGCAAGCAGGTTGTGGTCATCAGTACTACTCGTCGCACTCGGGCAGCTTACGTTGCGTCGAGCCCCAACTGAGGTGCAGGGGATATCGTGCGGATGTGGATTCTCAGCAGCTTTGCGTGCTTACCCTGCATGCCCACCCCGACGACGAAGCCTCGAAAGGCGCTCCCACGTTGGCCAAGTACCACGCGGAAGGCGTCCGAACCGTGCTGGTGTGTTGTACCGGCGGCGAGGAAGGCGACCTGCAGAACCCCGGCCTGCGCGAGCCAGGGCAGCCGTTCCACGAGTTGACACCGGAGCAGGAAAAGGCGCTGCTCGCTGAGTTGCGCCCACACGAGCTGGCCCGCTCTGCGGACATCATCGGGTTCGACGAAGTCATCATGCTCGGCTACCGCGACTCGGGCATGCCCGACAGCGCGGCCAACAATCACCCCGACAGCTTTCACATGGCGCCGATGGATGAAGCCGTTGGCCGGCTGGTGGAAATCATTCGCCGGGAACGTCCGCAGGTCATCATCACCTATAGCGATGATCAAAGCGGCTACCTGCACCCGGATCACCTGAAGGTGCACGACATCTCAGGGCCCGCGTTTGACCGTGCTGGCGACCCGGCGTGGTACCCGGAACTGGGCGAGCCGTGGCAGCCCTCCAAAATGTATTACACGGTCTGGTCGAAGGCCCGGCTG
>JAYVVY010000204.1:0-17172 GCA_043786575.1 Ilumatobacteraceae bacterium | reverse complement strand
GCGTGCGTCAGCACCGACAGGTCGTGGGTGATGAACAGCAGCGAGAGGCCGTGCTCGCGCTGCAACTCCTCCAGCAACGACAACACCTGCGCCTGCACCATCACGTCGAGTGCAGTTGTCGGCTCGTCGGCAATCAACAACTTCGGCCCGCACGCAAGTGCCAACGCGATCAGCACTCGCTGCCGCTGCCCGCCGGAGAACTGGTGCGGGTATTGATCAGCCCGAGCCGCGGGAAGACCTACACGCTCCAACAGCTCTCCCACACGCAGCCGCGCCACGGCAGGCGACTGGGTGGAGTGAATCAGGATCGCTTCTTCAATCTGTTGGCCAACCCGGCGCACCGGGTTCAGCGACTGGAGCGCGCCCTGGAACACAATTGCCGCGCTCGTCCACCTCACCGCCCGCAGGCGGCCGGGCTTCATCGCGTAGACATCCTCGCCGTCCAGCAGCACCTTGCCGGTGACCTTTGTGCCCTTGGGAAGCAGCCGCAACACTGCGCTCGCAATCGTGCTCTTGCCGCACCCGCTCTCGCCGGCCAGGCCAACGGTCTCGCCGGCCTTTATCGTCAGGTTCACACCCCTCACTGCCGGCACCGGGCCACCATCGGTGCGGTAGGTAACGCACAGATCCTCCAGTTCCAGCACGCTCATCGCTCACGCAACCGAGGGTCGAGAATCTCTTCCAACGCCCGCCCGAACAAGGTCACTGCCAACACGACAAAGACGATGCCGAGACCCGGCGGCATGTACGCCCACCAGCGGCCACCACTGATCGCGCTGTTGTCCTTCGCCGCGTTCAGCATGCCGCCCCACGAGGTGGAGGTGGGGTCGCCGAGACCGAGGAACGAGAGCGTGGTCTCGGTGAGAATCGAGATGGGGACCGCCAGCGTGGTGCTCGCCAGAATCAACGGTGTCACGTTCGGCAGGATGTGTCGACGCATCACATGGATGCGCCCAGCACCCAGTGAGCGCGCCCGGTCCACGTACAGCCGTTGGCGAACTGTCAGCACCTGAGCGCGCAGCAACCGCGCGGTCGACGGCCACGAGGTGACGCCAATCACGAGGATGATCGTCCACAAACCACGCTCCAAGACCGCTGCCAACACGATGGCCAGCGGCAGGAACGGGATCACCAGGAACCAGTCGGTGATGCGCATCAGCACGGCATCGACCCAGCCACCGAAGAACCCGGCGGTGAGCCCGACCAACGACCCGATGCCCACCTGTAACAGCGTCGCCATCAACCCGACGAACAGGCTGATGCGGCTTCCCCACAGGAACTGCGCAGCGACGCTGTGCCCGAGATGATCCGTGCCAAACAGGAACTCCCAGCTGGGCGGCGACCACACCGGGTTGTCCCCGGTGTTGGCCGCGCTGAGCGACGACTTGTCGCTGAGCAACGGCGCCGCGAACGCCATCATCGTAAAGAGCACCAGCACGATGAAACCGCCAAGCGCAAGCCTGTCGTTGCGCAACCCGCGCCACACGCCCTTCAGCGAGGCGCGTCGACGGTCCCACGCGACGGCGCGACCGGAACGAGGTACCTGCAGGTCAGTCATCGCCCGTTCACCCGTGGGTCAATGCGACCGTAGAGCAGGTCGGCCACCAAGTTGGCGAAGATCAGCGAGGCGCTGAACAGCAGGAACAAACCCTGCAGCACCGGGAAGTCCGGACCGGTCGCCGCGTTGCGCGTCAATTGCCCGAGACCGGGCCAGGAGAAGATGGTCTCAACCGCAATCGCGCCGCTGAGCACGAAGCCGAAGTTCAGTGCGGAGAGGCTGACCACTGGTAGCCGGGCATTGGGCTGCGCGTGCTTGCGGCGCACATTCGCGTCGGTCAGGCCCTTCGCCCGGGCCAGTTGCAGGTAGTCCTCGCGCAGTGTGTCGATCATTGCTGACCGGGCGACGATGGTGTACTCACCGATGTACGCGATCGCGAGCACCATCGCCGGCAGCGCCATGTGATGCGCTTGGTCGAGCAGCTGCGCCAGCCCGGTGGCATTGCTGCCCGAGTCCTCCAGCCCGCCGGTCGGGAAGAGGCCGAGCCCGGATGCAAACAGACCGAGGAAGACCATGCTCAGCCACGCGTCGGGCATTGAATACGTGAACATCGAGAAGGTGGTGACGCCAACGTCATAGCGGCTGCGCCGCCGCCAACCCGCTCGGAACCCGAACATGACGCCGGTCATCGCCAACAGCGTCGAGGTGCCGACCAACAGAATCGTCGGCCACAGCGCCTCCCCGATGACTGTCGTCACCGGCCGAAAGTCCTTCATCGACAGGCCGAGGTTGCCGTGCAGGAGTTGGCTCACGTAGGCGGTGAACTGCTGCCACTTGCTGCCGTCCAGGTTGAACTGGCGCTCTAGTCGCGCAATCTGGCTGGCGCTGAGGTTGCGCCCGCGAAACATCGACTCAACTGTGTTGTCATTGACGACGCGAAAGAGGAAGAAGTTGAAGACCACCACGAACGCGAGCGTGCTGAGCGCACCCACAACCTTCATGATGATGAAGCGTGCGCGCACGACTGTGGGCTACTCGCGATCGTCAGCGGTGGAGCGCGAACGGGCGATGAGCACGCCACCGATCACCAGCAGGACCAGTACGCCACCAATAATGCCGATCAGTAACCCGGTGCTGGAGCTGTCGTTGCCACCGCCGCCTCCGATGGGCTGGAGGTTGAAGTAGCTCGGCGATGAGTTGGAGAACACAACTGGCCCGGTGTTTTTCGGCTGCTGCGTCCATCCGGTGAATCGGTCGGTGCGGTAGGCCTGCGTGTCGGCGTCGTGGTAGAGCACCACATAGGTGGACTCGGTATAGAAGAGCGTGATCATCTTCCTCACGATCTCGACCCGCTTGGTCCGGTCCAGCTCCTGGTTCTGCTGCGTGTACATCGCGTCGTACTCGGGGCTGCACCAATTGGCGTCGTTGTAGCCGGGCGAGGCAGCGTCAGTGGTGAGCTGCGCACAGGTGAAGTAGCTCAGCATCGGGTCTGGGTCGACGAACGGGGTCCAGCCCCACACGAACAAGTCGTACGTGCCGTCATAGATCTGCTGACCGAGTTGAGTGTCATCGAACACCGACACGTCGAGAGAGATTTCAATCTCGGACAGCCAGCCTTCGATGAGCTCGCGAATGGCTGCCCCGTTGACGCTGTCGCTGCGCTCGGCGTAGCGGAACTTCAGTTCGTTACCGCCGCCCGGCATCTCGCGGATTCCGTTCCCATCCAGATCCAGATAGCCAGCCTCGTCAAGCATCGCGTTGGCTCGGGTCGGGTCGTAGTTCAGCTGTTGGTCGCCCAGCAGCGTTGGCGTCCATACAGAATCGGGCGAGACGCCGAGGGTGTCAATCTGCTCGCCTTGGCCCTTGACGACACGGTCGAACAAAGCTTCGCGGTCGATGGCTTGCGCGATGGCATGGCGCACGTTGAGGTCCTGCAGCGCAGGGTGCCCGTCACCCAAGCCACCCGCCATGCCGTTCATTGCCAGCTCGGTGAACCCGCCTTGCGCGCCGGCGACAGTGACAATGCCGGCCTCGCTCTTCAGGTCTTCGAACGCCTGCGATGGCACCAGGTGGGCAACGTCGATTTCACCGCTGCGCAGCGCCGTCACCATCGCATCACCGTCGCTGAACACACGGAAGACAACTTGACTAATGGAAGGGGTGCCCTTCCAGTAGTTGGGGTTCGCCACCATCGTCCACTCCTGGTTGGCCTTGCGTTCCTTGAGCGTGAACGGCCCCGAGCCAACGCCGTCGAGCGCGTCGTACGCAGCCAGGTCGTCGACCGTGCCCGCGTGGCTTTCCCAGATGTGCTTGGGCACGATGTACACGTCCATCGTCGGTAGCTTCGGGTCGGGCACAGCGGTGACAATCGTCAGCGTGCGATCGTCGACAACGGTGGCGGTCAGGTTGGCGGTGGTCGCGAAGTGGTTCGTCCATTCCTGATCGCGTGAGGTGTTGATGGTCCACACAACGTCCTCCGCGGTCAGCGGCTCGCCGTCGCTCCACTTCAGACCATCGCGAAGGCGATACGTGTACGTCAGGCCGTCGGCACTGGCCTCCCATGATTCGGCAAGCCCGGGGATGGTCGCGAAGTCGTCGGCGGCCTTGTCGGTGAGCGTGGCGTACTGCAAGTTCCACAGCTCGTACGCTGCCACTGTGTAGCCAACGGTGACGTTGGGAGAGTCAACGTCTTGCAGCAACCCAACTGTCAGCGTGACCTTGTCGACGGCCGTCGTCGGAGCGACAGACGACACGACGGTGACGCCCACCGCCGCGGTCGCTACAGCAATCCCCAGGACCCGTCGCCTCAGCGATGTTGTCGTCACGGTATGAACTCCCCACGAGAAGGGCGCAAACCTGCGCCGCCGTTCAGACAATGTTGGCACACCCAGCGCCGGCCCGGTGCGGCCCTCTCTGTTACGGCAGCAGGTACCAGTCGAGGAACCGTTCTAGGCGGCGGTGGAAGTGGAGGAAGGGTTCGGTGCGTAGCAGGCCGTGGCCCTCTGTTGGGTAGGTGACGTATTCGAATTGCTTGCCCTCACTGCGCAGCGCTTCGACCAATTCCTGCGACTGCTTCGGGCTGACCCGATCGTCGAGTTCGCCGTGGGCAATCAGGATCGGCACCTCGAGATGCTCGATGCGATGAATCGGTGAGCCTGCCGCATACTCCGCGCGCGCTGCACGTGGGTGGCCCATCATCCGCTCCAGGTCCAGCCGGCCAACAAGGTCGCCCTGCGCCCAGGAGGTGAGGATGTCGCAGTCGCCGTACTTCGCCACGGCACACGCGAAACGATTGTCCGGGTCGTCGACCACGGAGTGCAACGCCATGTAACTCCCGTAGCTCGCACCAAAGATGGCAACGCGAGTGGGATCGACCCAATCCAGCGTCGCGAGATGGTCGTAGGCGGCCAGGCAGTCGTGCGTATCAGCAACGCCCCACACGCCATGGTTGGCGCGCTCGAACTCGCGGCCGTAGGTGGTGCTGCCACGGAAGTTGACGGCGAACCAGGCATAGCCCTTGTCGAGGAAGTACTGCGCCACGCCGTCCCACTCGTCGCCTGTGACTGACGTGGGCCCACCGTGCGGCTGCACCACTGCCGGGCACGGCGTGTCCGCTGAGGCAACGGTCGGTCGATAGAGCCAACCGTTTACTTCCATGCCGTCCAGCGACAGGTAGCTGGTGTGTTGTGGCACGACATGCGGCGCGGCGCGAACCGGCGCGGAGGCGGGATTGAAAAGATTGCGCTGCGTACCGTCGACGGCCACGACGCACACCCGCGCCGGAGACGCGAACGACTCATGCACCGCGGCCACCGAGCCGTCCGGCAACAGTTGCGGTGACGACCACGTGCCGCCCTCCGCAAGCACCGTCACCTCACCATCGGACGTGTCGACAGTGACCAGGCCTGCCACGCCATGCCGTGCGCAGATACCGACGAGTGACGCACCATCGGCGCTGTACGACAGTTCACTGAAGTCGGCCTCTGTAGTGGTGAGTTGACGCGCCGCGGTGCCATCCGACGCGTGCACCACGAACACTTCGTACCAGCCAGGCCACTCGCTGGCGAATGCGAGGCGTGTGCCGTCGGGCGACCAGACCGGACTGCGCAGTTGGAAGCCGGGCTGGTGCACGACGACACGAGAGATGCCAGAAGCGACGTCGACCACATGCAGGCTGATGCAGTTCAAGTCGTCGTGATGAAACACGGTGTATGCGATCCGTGTGCGGTCGGGCGAGACCACCGCCGTCACGTAATCCGCGCCCACCTGTGCCAGCGGCTGCGGCCAACCGTCCGCGACAGAGATGACAGCGAGCACGGTCGCATCATTCCGACTGACGCCGACGATCAGCCGTTCGCCATCCAGCCACACCGGCCCCGAGGCCTCGCACACATCCAGCGGTACTCCCCCAGTCGCAGCCACCACCTTCACCCTGCCGCCCTGCGTGTACGCGAGGCGAGTGCCGTCCGGTGACCAGACCGCATTGCCGTCCTCCCAGAACGCGGCGAGCGGCCGGCCTGTGGTCACCCTCACCGGCTGACCATCGGTGACTGACAGCGTCCACACATCCGAGGTGTCGCGATCCACCATCAGCGCCAGCGTCGAGCCATCCGGCGACAACTCCAGCCGGCGCGGCCGCTCAGCGGCGGCCACCATGTCCAGCCGCCAGTGGGGCGGTGGCTGCACGTCGGGTCGCCCCGGATTCGGGATACCGCCAGACTCGTCGGTCCCCACCCACCACTGCGGCAGCTCAGCCATGTCGCTCCTCGATACCTGTCCGCATTTCAGCCCGGCCCGCTGCCATAAACGTCACGTGTCGATTCGCCGGCATCGAACCTGGCCTGAGTGGCTGCCATCTGTTCGATCGCATCGGGTCGGCCGCTGAACGACTGAAAGACGACCTGATCGTTCATCACGGCTTCAGCGATACGCAGCAGGTCGTCGCCATCGGTCAGCATCCGCTTCATCCCTGTGACAGCCGACGCCGAAGAACTGGCAATTGAGATCGCCCATTCGATGGCCAAGGCGAGTGACGTCCCGGTCGGTACAACTCGGTTAAGACCGCCCAATTCATAGATCCGCTGGGCGCTCACCTGCTGGCCGAGCAGCACAACTTCGGCGGCTGCCGTCCGGCCGATGAGGTGGCGTAAACGAGACGTGCCGCCGAGGCCCGTGCCAACACCGATGCCGACCTCAGGTTGACTGAACAGCACCTGCTCCTCGGCAATTCGCAGATCGCAGGCCCATCCCAGCTCGCACCCACCCCCGGATGTGTCGCCCGAAATCGCGGCAATCGACACAACGCTGGTCCGGCTCAGCTCGTCCATGGCCCGGAACCACGAGGCACCGTCACCAGTTGTCGGCAGCCCGGCCATGGTGTTGCCCAGGTCGCGGAGCCAGGCATGTTGCAACCAGTGGCCGGGCACGCCAGACGCGATCACGATGGCCCTTGCACCGTGCTTTCGCGCTGCGACCAGCGCGTCCGCCAGTTGCTCGATGGCGATCCAGGATCCGAAGTTGGAGATTGCCGGGTTGGTCATGGTGATGACCGCAACCCCCTCGTGTGGCCACTCGACAGTCACAACATCGGTCATTCCCTAGACCGTAGTGCTGTCAGGCAAGACTCATCACCAGCCAACCCCCAACCGAGCGGTCCCGTCCCCGAAGTGACGCGCTTCTTGCTCCACCACCTGGTTCACAGTCAAAAAACTGCGTTACTTGTGGCGTGTTTTGGGGCGCTGGTTGCCCTTGGGTGGGGTGTTGCTACGACGCTTCGCCACCCTGCTCTCCAGGCCGTCGCGTGCGCGCTGCGTCAGCGACTTCGGCAGGGGCTTGCCGGACTGCACCGCCCGCGACCCGATCAGATAACTGGCCGCCGCGAACGTGCCCACCAGACCCACAACAAGGAAACCCACCTGGCCGGGCAGGGTGAAGAACACCGGCGGCAGACCGCACAGCACCCAGGACAACTGGAACCGTGTCTCATAGCGGGCGAAGGCCCGGCCCTGGTTGGCGTCGGGGGCGTCACGCTGCACGATCGAATCAAACGCCAACCTGCTGATGGCCGCCGAGAAGTTGGCCACGAACGCAACCGCGATCGCGGTGCCCAGTCCTCCGGTGAGCGCGGCAAAGATGCCCGCACCAGCAATGACCGTCAACGCGATCGTCAGCATCACCTCTTCCCGCAGTGCTCGACGAAGACGCGGCGCGACGATGTTGCCCCCCATCGAACCCAGCGTGCTCGCACCGGCTGCAATGCCGAACTGGGCCAGCCCAAAGTCCTCGCGTAGCCAGAACAGCAAGTGGAACGTGAGAAAGCCGATCACGCCGCGAATCGACATCATCGCGGCCGAGGCCAACACAATGCCCGCAGAGCGCAGTTCCTCGCGCTCCGCGCGCTCCGCCGGCTTGGTAGCAATCGCCTCACGCGGCAGTTGCCGTGCCGACAAGGTCGCAACGACAAACGCTGCAACGCCAACCATCAGTGCCACTGCAGCGCTGAAATGGCCAAGCGCCAACAGCGGGCCAATTGCGAGCGCACCTACAAGTCCCGAGATCAAGCCAAGTTTGGAGTTGGCCTCCACCAACTCGTCGTCATTGCGCACCACGCTGGGCACCAGCGCCGCCTTCGACACGGCGTAGGTCTTCTGCATCACCAACGCCACGAACACCAGCGGGTACAGCAGGATGTCGTCGGTGTGGAACGCCATCAGCACATAGAGCCCCGCGCGCACGACAGCGGTGATCTGTACCACCATTTTGCGGCCACCGGGAATCCGGTCGATGGTCGGCCCAATCAGCGGTGCCACCACCACAAACGGCGCAAAACTGACAATCAGGTAGCGCAGCACTGCCGAGCGCTGCGCATCGGGGCCAAGGCTCAGCACCTCCCCAGCAACTGCGCCGTACATGGCGGCGTCACCGATCGCGATGAACGCGTGCGTGCGCGCCAGCCGACGAAACGGTGACTGGGTTTGCACCGGGCGCCGACCATTGCGGAACACCGCATCGGCACGCACTCGCTCGCTACTCACTCACGCATAGTAGATGGCGCTGACGCGCAGAGAGGGCCGATCAGACCTTGAATCGCTCGTACTTGTAGCCAAGACCGCGGATGGTCACGATGCGAGTCGGGTTCGCCGAGTCAATCTCCAGCTTGCCGCGCAGACGCTTGACGTGCACGTCCAGCGTCTTGGTGTCGCCCACGTAGTCGCTGCCCCAGACGCGGTCTATCAGTACGTCGCGCGAGAGCACGCGCCCGGCGTTGGCCAGCAGCAACTGCAGCAGCTCGAACTCCTTGAGCGGCATCTGCACATCGACACCGTCGATCAGTACCCGGTGCTCCTCAGGGTCCAGGCTGACATCGCCGACGGTGATGGCACCCTCAGAGAGCTCCGGCCCCTCAGTGCCAATGACGCCCTGACGGCGCATTACAGCGCGCATCCTGGCGACCAATTCGCGCATACGATACGGCTTGGTGACGTAGTCGTCGGCACCCACTTCCAGCCCGACAACCGTGTCGATCTCGGCACCCTTGGCCGTCACCATGATGATCGGCACCTGGCTGCGCTTACGCAATTGACGGCAGACATCGATACCGCTGATCTTGGGCAGCATCACGTCGAGCAGCACGACATCGGGCTGCACGATATCGAAGCGGGCAAGCGCCTCTGCACCATCGACGGCAACCTCGACGCGAAAGCCTTCGCGAGTGAGCCCAATGATCAGCGCCTCGACATAGCTGGTCTCGTCCTCGACCACGAGCACGGTCTGTACACCTGTGTTCGCCATTTTCAGCGTCCTTCTGTCGTTGGAGTCGGCAAAGTAGGTATCCGAAGCGTGAAGACCGAGCCTTCACCCTCGCGTGAGCGCACGGTGACATCGCCGCCGTGGTTGGTCGCGACATGACGCACGATGGCCAGGCCGAGGCCGGTGCCACCGGTGGTGCGGCTGCGTGCACGGTCGACTCTGTAGAACCGCTCGAACACACGGTCCAGGTCGCGAGCCGGGATGCCGATCCCGGTATCGGACACTTGGATCTCCACGAAACCGTCAACGGCTCGAGCGGAGATGGTGACCACACCACCCTGGTTGCTGTACTTCACAGCGTTGTCGATGAGGTTGCTGAGCGCCGAGACCAGCTGCAGGCGATCACCCTCAAGGGTTTCGGGAGTGATGCACTTCACTACGAGGCTGACACCGACCGTGTCGGCGATGAGACGGTGTCGGGCAGCGGCCTCGCCGATGGCGGCCGACAGGCTGACCTCCTCGCGTTCGCCGGGCCCACCGAGCTCGATACGCGACAGTTCCAGCAAATCGTCGATGGTGCCCGACGCTCGGTGCGCTTCCTCCACCATCTTCAGCGCAAGACGTCGGTTGACATCGATGTCATCATTGTCGGCCAGCGCCTCGGCCAAGATTGCCAATGCACCCACCGGCGTCTTCAGCTCGTGGCTGATATTGGCCACAAAGTCCGTGCGAATCAAATCCAGCCGGGCGCGGTCGCTGAGGTCGTCGATGACCGCCAACGCGCCGCCGTTCACCAGTGGAATGCCACGAATCAGCAGCACCCTTTGGGGTGGCCCGAACAGGGTCAACCGCTGCTCGGCCGCCTGGCCGGCGACGGCCGTTGCCAGCAGGCGCTCGACGGCTTCCTCGACCAACAGATCGACATGTCCACCGACTGCGACCACGTGGTTGCGCAGCAACTGACGGCCCTGCTCGTCGGCCAGCACGATGCCCGCGGGTACCGCATCCAGGCCAGCACGCAGCCGCTCCACTTCCGCCTCCACAACAATGATCGCTGACTGCTTCTGAGCGAGGTCACGTCGAAGTTGCTCAACCTCCCCACGGGCAAACCAGCTCACTGGTCCCCGGCGGTCTCGTTGCTTGTGGTTTCGACGGCAGCGATCTCGACCGGTGTGCGCACCGGCTTCTTGTGATCCGGCACCCAACCGGTGATGACGAAGCGAACACGCTCGGCGATGTTCACCGCGTGGTCACCGATGCGCTCGTAGAAGCGAGCGACCATCGCCAACTGCACGGCCACTTGCATATCGATGCGACCAGCCGCCTGGCTCTCGAAGATGGCCTGGATGAACTGCTTCTGCAGCGCATCGAGGTACGCGTCCATGTCGTCGAGTGCGGCAGCCTTCGCCACATCGTCCTCGACGAATGCTTCGATCGCGGCGGAATACACCTGCTGCGCCTGCTCGCCCATCCGGGTGATGATGCCGCGCAACTTCGGGTCCAAGTCGTGGCCGTAAATGCGACGGGCCGCCTTGCAGATGTTGCGCACCAAGTCGCCACTGCGTTCGACCTCGGAGATCATCTTCAGCAGCGCTACGACCTGGCGCAGCTCGGTGGCCACCGGTGCCTGCAACGCGAGAATACGGATGCATTGCTCTTCCAGCTCGACGCACCGGGCATCGATCTCCTCATCGCCACGGATGATGTACTCCGCACCTTCGAGGTCGCCGTCGAGGAGGATGGCCGTGGCGCGCGGGATCAGTTCCGCCACCAGCGCAGCGAGGCGCGCAAGCTCGGCGCGGGCGCTGTCCAGCTCCTGGTGGTAGTTCTTACGCAGCTCGTTCATCAGCCGAACCTGCCTGACACGTAGGCCTCGGTGCGTTCATCTGCAGGTTTTGAGAAGATGGTGGTGGTCTTGTCGTATTCGACGAGCACGCCCGTGCGCCGGTCGCTGCTTGGGTTGATCTCAGTGGTGAAGAACGCTGTCTGATCGCTGACGCGACCAGCCTGCTGCATGTTGTGGGTGACGATCACGATGGTGAAACGGCTCTTGATTTCCTGCATGAGATCCTCAATACGGGCGGTGGCGATCGGGTCGAGTGCGGAGCAGGGTTCGTCCATCAATATGACCTCGGGGCGGACGGCGATGGCGCGAGCGATACACAATCGCTGCTGCTGCCCACCAGACATCCCCAGGGCCGATGACTTGAGCCGGCTACTCACTTCATCCCACAGCGCAGCGCCGCGAAGCGACTCTTCGACGATGTCGTCCAGTTCGTTCTTGCTCCTGATCCCATTCACGCGGGGGCCAAAGGCGACGTTGTCGTAGATGCTCTTCGGGAATGGGTTGGGACGCTGGAACACCATCCCGATGCGTCGACGAACCTCTGTTGCCGACACGCCGGGGCCGTACAAATCGACGCCGTGGTACAACACCTTGCCGCCCACGCGAGCCGAGGAGATCACGTCGTTCATGCGGTTCAGGCAGCGCAACACCGTCGTCTTGCCACAGCCTGACGGCCCGATGAATGCCGTGATCTCGTTTTTGGCAATCTTCAGGTTCACCTCACGCACTGCACGGAAAGAGCCGTAGTGCACCTCCAGCTCTTGCAGATCGAAGACCGTCTCAGGCCGCACCGTCTCCGGCACGACCACTTCGGTCGTTGTCTCGTTGGCGTCAAGCGCCATGGTGTCCTCCTGATTGAGGGAAGTGGTCTGCGGGACGTTCATCCTCGCCTCTTTTGATACGCGGCGGTGACGAGCCGAGCGATGACGGTAAAGAGAAACGCGATGGCCACGAGGGTGAAGGCGGCGCCCCATCCGCGTTCCTGGGGTCCAGCGAGTGTCTCGCTGGCGTTCTTGAAGATCTGGTAGGAGAGCGTGGTGTTGGGCCCGTCGAACAAGTTGGTGTTGACCTTCGTGACAAAGCCGATGGTGAACAGCAGCGGTGCAGTTTCGCCCGCAGCCCTGGCAATTGCCAGCAGGCAGCCGCTCACGACACCCGGCAGTGCCGACGGCAGCACAATCGTCAGAATCGTGCGACCCTTACGTGTACCCAACGCATAGCTGGCGTCACGAAGATCACCCGGCACCAGTCGCAGCATCTCCTCGGTGGAGCGGATGATGACCGGCAGCATCAAACATGCCAGCGCCAGCGAGCCGCCAACACCAGCCAGACCGAAGTTGACGGTGAACACCACGTACACGAACAAGCCCATCACAATGGACGGTACGCCGGTCATGACATTGGAAAGGAAGCGAATGACGCGTGCCGGCCGCGACTGGCCACCGTACTCATGCAGGTACACAGCCCCGAGGATTCCGAGTGGAATCGCGAGCAGAGAGGCGAACATCGTGATCAGCAGGGTGCCCACAATGGCTGGCCCCATGCCTGGGCCAACAGCGCGCCGACGTACCGGAATCTCGCTGGTGAACCAGTCCGGAAAGTCGCGGAACACAATGCCAGCGCCGCGGGCGACGACAGTACCGATCACGGCCACCAACGGCACAAGGATGATCAGGAAGGCGACAAACATCAGACCGACCATGAGCTGGCTCTTCGTCGAGCGCCAGCTGCGACGGGCCTGCAGATCGGCGATGTTGAGCGGCGCGTCTGCCGGGCGCTCAGTGAGTGCGGAGCTCACACGCCCCTCGACTTTTTCATCGATCGGTTGACAACGGAGGTGGCGATCACGTTGACGATGATGGTCAGTACGAAGAGGGTCATCGCCATTGCAATCAACGCTGATTTTTTCAGTGAGTCTGCCTCACCCCACTCTGCGGTGATGACAGCCGGCATCGAGTTGCCAGGAGCCAGTGCATTCAGAGTGATTTGACCGGTTGCGCTCCCGATGACAAGCGCAACAGCAATTGTTTCGCCCATAGCCCGACCAAGGCCGAGCATCACGGCACCAACCAGGCCGCCCTTGGAGTGGGGCAAGACCGAGCCACGAATCATTTCCCAGCGGGTGGCGCCGAGTGCCAACGCCGCCTCTTTTTCGAACGACGGCGTGGTTTCGATTACTTCACGGGAAAGCGAGACCACAATGGGAGTGATCATCACGGCCAAAATGATTCCCGCAGTGAAGAACGAACGGCCCTGCGGATTGTCCCCAAAGAACGTGCCCAGGAGCGGCCAGCCGTCGAACGTGTTTGACAGCCAGCGGTAGAAACCCTTGATGTTTGGCGCCAGCACCAACACACCCCAGAGACCGAACACCACCGACGGCACCACTGCCAGGAGGTCGATGACGTAGGTCATTGACTTTTTCAGCCACGACGGGGCCACCTGCGTGATGAAGAGTGCTATCCCGAGGCTCAGCGGTACCGAGATACAGAGCGCGATGAACGCTGTGAACGCCGTTCCCCAGATGTAGGAGAGAATTCCGTACTGCTCGCCCGGTGGGTTCCACCGCTTACTGGTGAAGAAATTCAGGCCCATGTGCGACAGGGCATCCGTACTGCGGCTGATCATCGTGTAGGTGATCAGGCCCAGGATCAGCAGCACTGCGCCGCCTGCCAGGTAGCTGGTGCCACGGAAAGCTCGGTCAGCGTTTCCGCCTGAACCGCGCAGATCCGGCGGGTTGTCGAGGGGGTGTGTCGAGAGGTCAGTCATCGGTCATGGTTTCGAAGGGCAGCCCGCGGAGAACAGTACAGGACGGGTGGTCGGCCCTAGAAGAACCGACCACCCGCCCTGTGCAGGTGGGGGGAGGGTCAGCCGATCTCGAACATGTCGAGCTGGGCAATGGCCTTTGCATCCAAGCCTGCGGGCAACGGGGCGTAGTTGACGTCCGCTGCCAGATCCTGACCATCGGTGAGGATGTAGTTGAGGAAGGCCTTCAGTGCTTCGGCCTTGGCGGCGTCGGGCTGCACCTTGTAGGCGATGATCCAGGTCTGGGCCGTGATCGGGTAGGCATCGGCACCTTCAGCCCAGATGGCGCTGTAGGTGAGGTTGTCCTTGATCTCGGCACCCTCGGCTGCCGCAGAAGCACCTTCTAGGGTCGCCTCGACGAATTCGCCCGCCTTGTTCTGGATAGCGGCGAACGTCAGGCCGGCGTCGGTTGCATCAGACAGATCGACGTAGCCAATGGCGCCGTCGGTCGAGCTGATGACCTGAGCCACGCCGCTGTTGCCTTCGCCGGCCTGCGTGTCTGCAGGCCATTCGATGGTCGAGTCAGTGCCCAGCGTCCAGATGCCGCCGGCGTCGGTCCCAACCGACTTCTCCAGGAACTTGGTGAAGTTGCCGGTGGTGCCGCTGCTGTCGCTGCGGTGAACAACCGTGATGTCCAAGTCGGGCAGTGTCGCGTCGGGGTTGTCCGCAGCGATTGCCGGGTCATTCCAGTTGGTGATCGTGCGCTGGAAGATGCCGGCAATGGTTGCCGGGCTCAGTGCCAAGGTGTCGACGCCGCTGACGTTGAAGCTCACCGTGATCGGGGCAACGACGGTTGGGAAGTAGAGCACTTCGCCTCCCTTGAAGCCGGCGATGTCCGCGTCCTTGATGACGCCATCGGTGCCGGCCCAGTCGACGATCTGATCGGCCAGGTCTTGGCGACCCTTGCCAGAGCCACCGCCGCCGTAGTTGATCGTGACGCCGCTATTTGCGTCGGTGAAGGAGGCGATGACTTCCTCGTAGAACGTCTGCGGGAACGTGGCGCCAGATGCGTTGAGCTCGGCCTGCAGATCGGCCGGTGCCATGGTCGTCTCTGCAGCGACAGTGGTGTCGGTGCCGGCGTCAGGGGCGACAGTGGTGTCGCCGCCTGCTGCGACGGTGCTGACGGCTGCGTCGGTGGTGGTGGACTCGTCGTCGCTGCCACATGCGGTGGCGAGCAGCGAGAGGGAAACGATGCCGGCGAGTACGAATCGCCGATTGGTGTTGTTCACGTGATGTTCTCCTGGGATAGGGGTATCAACCGCCCGCACCGTAAGGAAGCCAGGTGACGCGCTGCTCGCGAATTGGTGAACGTGAGGTGAACAGACCACCAACGGGGGGCGAATCAGGTGGCCAACAGCTCTCAAATCAGGCTTTTTGGCGGTCGTTGACCCACTGATTGAAGCGAGCTTGCGCATCGCCGTCGGCGAAGTCGCTGGGGCCCAATCGGTGCCACAGACCTTCCGCATCCAGCTCGTGACAGACGATGTCATCGGCCAAATCGAACTCGAAAACCTGGTCGAGCCAGTCGCGATGCTTCGGGTGTGTGACCGGCACCAGCACCTCCACTCGCCCGTCCAGGTTGCGGCCCATCCAGTCGGCGCTTCCGATGAGAAACAGGGGGCTATCGCCTTCGCCGTGCTCGAAGCGAACGACGCGAGAGTGCTCGAGGTAACGACCAAGGATGCTGCGCACCCGGATTGTTTCGCTCATACCTGGCACGCCGGGGCGCAGGCAGCACAGGCCGCGCACCAGGAGGTCGATCTGTACGCCGGCTTCGCTGGCCCGGTAGAGCGCGTCGATCATCTCCGGATCCGCGATCGAGTTCATCTTGGCCGTGACGCGGCCGTCGGTGCCGAACGCCATCTCGTGCTCGATGAGATCGATCAACTGGTTGCGCATGTCGCGCGGGGCCACGACCAACGACTGGAACTCCACCGCCCGGCTGTAACCGGTGAGGTGATTGAACAACTGCGTGACGTCGGAGCCGACCGCTGGATCGCAGGTGAGGAACCCCACGTCCTCGTAGAGGCGAGCGGTCTTCGAGTTGTAGTTGCCGGTGCCGATGTGGCAGTAGCGACGAAGCCCGTCGTCGTCCTGGCGCACCACGAGCGTGGTCTTTGCGTGGGTCTTCAGACCGACCAGGCCGTACACCACATGCACGCCAGCGCGCTCCAGCGCCTTGGCCCAGCCCACGTTGGTTGCTTCGTCGAAACGCGCCTTCAGCTCCACCAGCACGGCCACCTGCACACCACGCTCGGCTGCGCGCATCAGGTTGCGCGCGATGGGGCTATCGCCACCGGCGCGATAGAGCGTCATCTTGATGCTCTGGACCCGCGGATCGTCGGCAGCCTGGGCGATGAAGTTCTCGACGCTGCTGGCAAAGCTTTCGTATGGGTGGTGCACCATTAATGCCCGCTCACGAATCACTGAGAAGATGCTGCGGTCTTGCGCCTCGGCGCGCAAGATGCGACCGGCGGTCACCGGCGGCCACGCCGTGTCCTTCAGCTCGGGCATGTCCAGTGCGTGCAGCTGGAACATGCACGTCAGGTCCAGAGGGTTGCGGTGCAGGGTGACGTCGGCCATTTCCAGGTCGAGCTCGCGCACGAGCAGCTCTAGCATTTCCTCGCTGATGCCCTGCTGCACCTCCAACCGCACGGCACGACCGAAGCGGCGACGACGCAGCTCCATCTCCACCTTGGCCAGCAGGTCGTCGGCCTCCTCCTCTTCCAGGGTGAGGTCGGCGTTGCGAGTGACACGGAAAACGGCGTGTTCCTCCACCACCATGCCCACGAACATCGTGTGCATCTGAGCGGCGATGATCTGCTCGACCGGCACAAACCGCCTGCCGTCGGGCAGTGCCACCAGTCGCGGGAAGACACTGGGCACCTTCACGCGGGCGAAGCGGCGCTCGCCCGTATCAGGGTCGCTGATCATCGCGGCGAGGCTGAGTGCCAGGTTGGAGATGTAGGGAAACGGGTGGGCAGGGTCGACCGCCAGCGGCGTCAGCACTGGAAACATCCGCTGCTCGAACGCCTCGATCAGTGGACGGTGATCGTCGGCGTCCAGGGATGTCCAATCAACCAGCTGCACGCCGCGTTGCGCGAGTTCCTCAAGCAAGTGGTCCAGTACCCGCTCCTGGTCGACCACGAAACCGTCGGCGGTGGTGGCGATCTCGGTGAGCTGCGCCTGCGGGGACAACCCGTCGTACGCCGGTTGTGTCACGCCGGCAGCCACCTGATCCTTGAGCGCCGCGACGCGCACCTGAAAGAACTCG
>JAYVVY010000203.1:0-4322 GCA_043786575.1 Ilumatobacteraceae bacterium | reverse complement strand
CGAGCGGGCCGCCGGGGCCGGCCGCGGCGGCAACGCCCCCGAGGCGGTCGGCCTGCTCGATCAGCCGTACTCGATGGCCACGCGTGGCGGCGACGCGTGCTGTCTCCAGACCGGCCACTCCACCACCGACCACGACCACGTCGCGGGGCCGTGCAGTAGGTGCGTACCAGTCCGGGTCTTGCGTTTCGCGGCCGCTGGTGGGCTCGACGACACACGTGACAATTGGGCTGCGCGCGTCGCGCACTTGGCAGGTCTGATTGCAACGAATGCAGGGGCGAACGGCGTCCGCAGCGTCAGCAGCCAGCTTCGCAACCAGGTCCGGGTCGGCGATTTGGGCGCGGGTCATCTCCACGCCGTCGCACACGCCGTCACTGATCGCCCATTCGGCCTGGCCCCATTCGACCACCGAACCCTGCAGGAACACGGGAGTGTCGCCGACTGCGGCGCGTATGTCGCGGCAGATGCCGATGTTGAAGCCGGTTGGCTCATGAAAGTCCGGCCGAGTCTTTTCTGCCGAGTAGATGGAGCCTCGCACCACCACGAGGTAGTCGAGGCTGTCGCTGAGTGCGGCGGCAATCTCGACTGCAGCCTCGGGCGTGATGCCGGCCCACGGTGCCAGCTCGTCGCACGACAATCGCAGCCCCACGACAGCGGTTCCCGCAGCAGCGCGAACAGCAGCGATGACTTCACGCACGAAGAGCAGCCGGTCGTGGCCCCACACATCGTCGCGTTGGTTGGTGAGCCCGGACATGAACTGACGCACCAGGCTGTGTTGGCCGGCGTTGATCTCCACGCCGTCGCATCCGGCGGCCACAGCCGTCGCCGCTGCTGCTCCGAACCCGTAAACGACCGCTGCAATATCGGCGGCTTCCATCCACTTCGGAACCTCGCGCGAGTTCACCTCTGGCACGCGCGACGGCGCCCACAGCTCGCGCTGGTTGTAGGCGCTGCTGCCCTGGCCACCCGCATGGTCGAGGCTGGCGATCACTAACGAACCATGCGCGTGACACGCGTCTGAGATGGCAGCCCAGCCTGCCGCGCACGCGGTGGCCAGCGGAGCGCGCTCGTACGGCCAGTCGCTCTCGTGCACGCTGGCACCTTCGATGACGATCACCCCGCACCCGCCCTGCGCCCGCCGCTGGTAATACGCGGTGTGGCGCGAGGTGAACGCGCGGTGCTCGTCGGCCAGGTTGGTGACGTGTGGCCCGAACATCACTCGGTTGTGGGCGGTTGCAGCGCCCAGTGAGATCGGCTGCAGAAGCTGCAGCGTGCCGTTCGAGGACATGGTTAGTTGCGGACCAACCGCAGTACCGGGATGACCCGCTCGCCAGCCTTCACCTGATAGTCGGCGAAGAACGGCATGATGGCAACCTGCGCGTCGAACAGTCGCTGGCGCTCGGCACCCTCGGCTTCGACGACGGTGGCGTCGTAGCTGGCGTCGCCGATCTCCACGTGTACGCCGGTGTTGGTGACCATGTTGAAGTACCACGCCGGGCTGACCGGGGCGCCGCCCATGGATGCGATGATGATCACGTCGTCGCCATCGCGGCTGCACACCAGCGGGGTGGTGCGCTGCACGCCGGACTTGGCGCCGGTGTGGGTGACCAGCATCATCGGCATGGTCTCAAATCTGCCCCCGACCTTGCCAGCGTTGGCGCGGAACTCGGTAATGACGCTCTGGTTGAAGTCGTTCATGTCGGTCATCTTGACGACGCTACCTGCCACTCAATCGCTATGAGATGCCGACAATTCGCTGCCGCCCAGCAGCCGCTTGATGTTGTCGAGGTGACGCAGCAAGACCAGCGCACCGAGGGCGGCCGCGGTGGCGACTTCCCACCCAGGGCCACCCATCAACGCGACTCCGAGAGGGAAGCCGACCGTGAGCATCAGTGACGCCAGCGAGGCCTTGCCGGTGGCCTTGCGGACCGCTACCCAGGCGACCGTCAGGATGGCGAAGAGCAGCGGCTGCAGCACCAGGGTTGCGCCGCCGAGTGTGGCAACACCTTTGCCGCCCTTGAGCCGGCGAGTCACCGGGTACATGTGGCCGATGACGGCGGCGGCGACCATCGTATAGGCCAGTGCCGACGGCCGATGGGTGAACAACAGCGCGACTGCAGCCGGGATGGCGCCCTTGAGACCATCGAGGACGAATACGACCACGCCCCACTTGGTGCCCATCGTGCGCGCAACGTTGGAGGCGCCTGGGTTGCCGGACCCGACCTCGTGGATGTCGATGCCCTTGCTGCGCGCCACCATCACGGCGCTGGGGAATGTGCCCAGCAGGTACGCGGGAATGATCAACAACCAGACCATTGCCACCCCCTCCAGTCACGCCCCATCGGCCCAGGTAACTGTACGCACCAATCCCGCGCCGGGGCTTGATGTTGTCAGCGGTGGGCGTGGAGCCAGGCGATGATGTCGGCGGTGACTTCGTCTCGGTTGGTTTCGTTGAGCAGCTCGTGCCTGGCGCCTTCGTAGAGCTTGCACTCCACCTCGTTGCCGGTCGCCGTAAGTGCCGTCGCCAGCGCGGTTGCGTGTGCGCCCATTGCTGCAGCCGGGTCCTGGTCGCCAGCGATGAGGAACACCGGGCAGGAGATGGCGCTCAGTTGCTCGGCGGCCGGGCCGACAACATCGAACAGGTCGATCAGGTACCCGAACGTGAGCGGATTGTTGTCGCCGCAAAACGGGTCGGCGACGTACAGGTCCACCTCGGCTTCGTCCCGACTCAGCCAGTCGAACGGTGTGCGCGGCGGGTCGAACGCAGCGTTGTTGGCGGCCAGCAGGTCGCCCGCTGACATATCGCGCATTCCCGCGTCAGCGAAGCCTTGGAGCAGGGCGCCGGTGCCCGCTGCCTCATTGACGTCGGCGGCCATGCCGCACAACACGCCACCGGCGAGACCTTCGGAGTGCTGCGTGAGGTAGGCCAGACCGATGAGCGAGCCCATCGAGTGGCCAAAGTAGAACACCGGCGTTCCGTCGGCGACTTTCGCGACGGTGTCGGCGCGCAGTTGGTGCAGGTCGTCGATGACGGCCTGCCCGCCGCCGGGCCCCATCAACCCTGGGCCAGTCGCCTTCCCGGTGCGGCCATGGCCACGGTGGTCGATGGCGACGGCAGCGAAGCCTGCACCGTTGAGCGCAGTGGCGAAGCGGTCGTAGCGCCCCGAGTGCTCGGACGCACCGTGAGCAATGACAACCAGCCCCGCTGGCGAGTCGATCGGCCACGACCGACTGAATACCTCAACCCGATACGAATCAACCATCGTCTGCTCGTCCATGTGACACTTCCTTTTATTGGGAACTCTTGGCTAGCGGAGAATTGGTATGCGGGCGGGTTTGGTGTGGTCCATGGCCGGGCGGGGCTTCAATGACAGGGCCACGGGCTGGGCCGCTAGTTCGGCCAAAGCAATTTCGCCGCCGCCGGTGACGCACTCTGGGTCCGGGCCGTCCAGCGGCAGGCCGGTGAAGAACTTGGCGGCCATGCAACCACCCTGGCAGGCATCGAAGGCACCGCAGCTGGCGCAGGCACCGGCCGACTGCGGCTGGCGCAGTGACGTGAACAGATCGCTCTGCTTCCACACCTTGGCGAAGCCGCCTTCGTCGCGCACGTTGCCGGCGCGGAACTCGTCGTGGATGACGAACGGGCAGGCGTAGACATCGCCGATAGGGTCGATGAGGCACACCACGCGGCCAGCGCCGCACATGTTGAGGCCGGGCAGTGCCGGCCCGAGTGCATTGAGGTGGAAGAACGAGTCGCCGGTGAGCACGTTCTCGCCGTTGGCCATCAGCCAGTTGTAGATCTCGCGCTGCTGGGCATTGGTGGGGTGCAGGTGGGCCCAGCTGTCCACGCCGCGGCCACTGGGGCGCAGGCGGGTGACGCGCAGCTGGGCGCCGTAGCTGTCGGCCAGGGCCTTGAACTCATCGAGCTGCGGCACGTTCTGGCGGGTAACGACGACGCTGATCTTGAACGGCCCGAAGTTGGCGGCGGCCAGGTTGTCCATCGCCCGGCGAGCCATGTCGTAGCTGCCCGTGCCGCGCACCGCGTCGTTGGTGACTGCGTCGACACCGTCGAGGCTGATCTGGATGTCGAGGTAGTCCATCGAGGCCAGGCGGCGAGCCTTCCCGGCATCGATGAACGCGCCGTTGGTGGAGAACTTGACGCCGATACCGCTGGCCACCGAGTACTCCACGAGCTCGAAGAAGTCGCGGCGCACCATCGGCTCGCCGCCACCGATGTTGATGTAGAAGACCTGCAGGTCGCGCAGCTCGTCCAGCACTCGCTTCGCCTCCGCGGTGGACAGCTCGCGGTCGTCGCGCTGGCCGGA
>JAYVVY010000202.1:0-3734 GCA_043786575.1 Ilumatobacteraceae bacterium | reverse complement strand
ATCACCGATGTGTTGCCCGCTACGGCAAAGGTTGCGCTGGTTGAGCCGCGCCGCATGCGCGACCGCGCCAACGACCTGCTCGCCGAGGAAGACGACCTGGCCCGTGCACTGGCTGGCACTTGGGCACGGGACGCAACCAAGACCTTTCCGCGACTGCACGCCAACACCGATCGCCTGTTGGCCGATGGCCAGGCGATGTGGACCCTCAGCAATGTCCCCGAGACCCCCGATTCACCGATGGTCAACGCCATGGGTTGGGGGCCGGTGGTGGGCGACGGCGAGGGCTTAGCCGCCAGACTGCGCGAGCTACTCACCGAGGGCTTTACCATCGTCGTCGCGGCCGACGGTGATGGCTCGGCGCAGCGACTCGGCAGCCTGCTGCTGGATCGTGGCCTCAGCTTTACCCACGTCGGGCCGGACGCGAAGCTCACCAGACCTGGTGGCTACATCAGCGTCTCACCGCTGCACCGCGGCTGCAGCGTGCCAGCGGCAAAGTTGGCCGTCGTTGCGGAGGCGGACCTCACGGGGCGCCGGCGAGCGCACCGTGCGGCTCGCCCGCGCAAGCGGCAGGGCACCGGGCTCTTCGAAGACCTCAAGCCAGGCAATTACGTGGTGCACTATCAGCACGGCGTCGGCCAGTACGAGGGCATGGTCAAGCGCACCATCGGTGGCACCGAACGCGACTACTTGCTACTGAAATACAAGGGCGGCGACAAGCTGTACGTGCCCAGCGATCAGATTGACTCGCTCCGCCAATACGTCGGCGGCGAAACGCCGGTTCTGCACCGCCTTGGCGGCAGCGATTTCGCCAAGGCAAAGAGCAAAGTCCGCAGTGCCGTGCGCGAGATTGCGCAGGAGTTGGTGGTGCTCTATCAAAAGCGCGTCAACGCCACCGGCCATGCCTTTGGCATGGATACGCCGTGGCAGCACGAGATGGAGCAAGCGTTCCCCTTCGTGGAAACGCCGGATCAACGCAAGGCGATTGACGACATCAAGGTCGACATGGAACGCGCCTTTCCGATGGACCGTCTCGTGTGCGGCGACGTCGGGTTCGGCAAAACCGAGGTGGCTATCCGCGCGGCGTTCAAAGCCATCCAGGATGGCAAGCAGGTCGCGGTGCTTGCGCCCACCACCCTGCTGGCCACGCAGCACGGCAACACCTTCGCCGATCGCTTCGCCGGTTACCCGATTCGCGTGGAAGTGCTCAGCCGGTTCCTCACCAACAAGGAAGCCAAGAAGGTCATCGAGGGGCTGAAGACCGGCGAGATCGACTGTGTCATCGGTACTCACCGCCTGCTGCAGGACGGGGTGGTATTCAAGGACCTGGGCCTGCTGGTGGTCGACGAAGAGCAACGTTTCGGCGTGCAGGCCAAGGAAGCGATGAAGAAGATGAAGCACAACGTTGACGTGCTCACACTCACCGCCACCCCTATCCCACGCACGTTGGAGATGAGCCTCGTCGGCATTCGCGACCTCTCGTTGCTGCAAACACCACCGGCCGACCGGCAACCAATCCTCACCTTCGTCGGCGGCTACGACGAACGTGTCGCCGTCGAAGCAATTCGCCGCGAGCTCCTGCGTGAAGGCCAGGTCTTCTGGGTGCACAACCGCGTGAAGTCCATCGACATGGCGGCCAGTCGCCTTCGTGAGTTGGTACCCGAGGCGCGCATCGCTATCGCTCACGGACAGATGGACGAGGGTTCACTGGAGCAGGTGGTGGTCGACTTCTGGGAGGGTCGATACGACGTACTCGTGTGCACCACCATCATCGAGAGCGGCATCGACATGCCAACGGTGAACACGCTCGTTGTGGAGCGCGCCGATCTGCTGGGTCTTGGCCAGATGCACCAGTTACGCGGTCGCGTGGGACGCAGCGGCTCGCGCGCCTACGCGTACCTGTTCCACCCGCCCGAAGCACGCCTCAGCGAGGAGGCGTACGAGCGGTTGAAGACCATCGGCGAGGCCACCGAGCTGGGTAGCGGCTTCAAGATCGCCATGCGCGACCTGGAGATTCGCGGCGCGGGCAACCTGCTCGGCGAGTCGCAGAGCGGCCACATCGCCGCCGTTGGCTACGATCTTTACTGTCAGATGGTCACCGAGGCCGTCGGCGAAATGAAGGGTGAACCACCGCCGAAGGTGGTTAGCGAGCTGAAGCTCGACGTGCCCACCGACGCCTTCCTTCCCACCGACTACGTCGCCAAGGAAGAGCTCCGCCTGGAGGCATACCGTCGCCTCGCCGCAGTCACTACAGCGGCCGAAGTCAGCGACATACGCAGCGAATGGGAAGACCGTTACGGGCCGGTGCCGGCGGCCGCCGAGGCGCTGCTGGCCGTGGGCTCGTTGCGCGCCGAGTGCAACCGCTTGGGCCTACGCGATGTGCAGATCGTTGGCCAGCAGGCGCGGCTTGGGCCACTCAGCCTCAAGTTCAGCGAAGAGATGCGGCTGCGTCGCCTCAGCCGCGACTCGATCTACAAGGAAGACCAGCAGCAGGTGGTCGTGCCCTTCAAACGCGGCGCCGACCCGGCAGTCTTCCTCGTCAACTTCCTCCAGCAACTGATCCCGCCTGCCGGATAGCGAGCAAAGGGTCAGGAAATGCTGAGCCAGAGGTAGCCGTTGGCGGCGAGTTGGGCGATGCCTTCGGGTGACACGCTGGCCCCCACCGCGCGAGCAATCACCGCATTGCCGGCACCCACGTCGACGAGGCGGAGAACTGCGGTGCCGTGACCAAAGTTGGCAATCATCGTGAACTTGCCGTGCGCCGGATGGCTGCGGGTGAAGCACAGCAGGTGAGGGTCCGTCGATGCCATCACGGCAAATTGGCCCGACGCGTTCAGAGCGCCGATGGCCGCTCGATCCGTCGCCAGACCTGCGAACACGGCGAACAGTCGGGCCTCCAGCGTGCCTGCCACATGGCGGCGCTGAGCGACTGCCCCATCCATGCGAGGACGATGCATCCAGCGATTGTCGTCCGCCTTCGCCGGGTCGTCGAGGTAGCTGATGTCATTGCGCATGCCCAGCTCGTCACCCATGTACAGCAACGGGATACCGCCGTACGCGTAGATGACTGCGTAGAGCAATTCCAGCCTCCCGCACGCCACATCGAGATGCACGAGGTCCCCGTCCGCCAGCGCGCGATCGATTCCACACAAAGACGCGGCACTGCCCGACGTGCGGCCATCGTGTGTCTCCGGGTTGAACTGGAACACGTCACCCCTGGCGAACGAGCCTGCGAACTCGCCCGAGTAGAACTGGAGCAAGAAGTCGCGGTGTGCGAGTTGATTCCAGCCAACCGACGCTGCGTCCGCCGGCATGATGGCCCAGCCGATGTCGTCGTGGCACCGCACGTAGTTCACCCACGCGGCGCTCGAGGGGATCGGGCCCATCCTGCGCAAGGCGTTGCCCATCAGTTCAGCGTCGCCCGTGGCCAGGCTGCTCCACAACAGCACCATCAGCTGGTTGTTGTAGGCCAGGTCACACTCGTGTCGTTCTGGTGCGCCGGCACCCAGGTACGCCGGCAGCTCCTCCGGCGCAACGATGGCCTCGGCCTTGAAGAAAGTGGCCGGCGCGGCGACCGCCATCAACGCCCGGAGGGTGGTGAGCAGCAGGTGCACCTCGGGAAGGTTCTGGCAGTTGGTGCCCTCGCGCTTCCACATGAAGGGTGCAGCGTCGAGGCGCAGCATGTCGACGCCTTGGTCGGCCAGGTGCAACATGGCTTCGAACATCGCCTGGAACAC
>JAYVVY010000201.1:0-4690 GCA_043786575.1 Ilumatobacteraceae bacterium | reverse complement strand
GATCGACCGGATTTCGTCGCCGCCCAACGCAGCAGCATGTAGAGCAACCCGACTACGGCGGCGATGAGCAGCACCCACAGCAGCAACGACACGATGCTGAGGTCGAGGCCGCTGCCACCATCAACCTTTGGCGGCTTCGGTGGTTTGGCTGCGGAACAGACCGAAGTTTCCTTGCTGACGAGTTTGCAGGCCTCCTCGCGCACGGCATCAGGGTCTTGGTCCACCGGGCCGAGCGGGTCGCCGGGTGGTCCGACTGCGAGCCATGCGCGCGCGATGAGCTCGGTGATCACGCGGCACGCCCGAATGCACGATCAGCAGCCATCGCGATGTCGAGGCCTTCGGCGTGAATTCGGATCTGCAGATACAGCTGCGCAGTCGCCATCGCGATGAACGGAATCACGATCAGCAACGCCAACTGCAAGGTGACGCCCTGCACCAACCAGGCGTACGACCCGAACGTGATGAGGCCCGTGGCCTCTGCCAACTGGGGCAGGAAGGCAATAAACGAAAACAGCATCACGGCCAGCACGCCGCACGCCCAGACGAACCCGAAGGCCGCGCCGAAGCGGGTACGCACCAGCCGCCATGCGCGCGGGATAGCGGCAAACCCCAGCTTCTCGCCCATCATCACGGGCGTTACCAGCAGCACACAGGTGCTCAGCAACGATGCGCCCATCGGCAGGATCCAGATCAACGCGGTCTGCGCGGACCGGTCCGAGTTGATCAGCCACAGATCGAACAGCAACGCCCACCAATGCGTCACCAGCCACGTCGCGATGAGCAACGGCAACCGACGCAGCACGGCGCGCACACACTCGCCGATGCCGGGCGACCCGCCCATCTGATAGCGCACGACGAAGACGGCGGCATACGCGCCGATGAGGTGCGCCGTGAACGATTGCAGCGCGGCAGCCAGCAACACGAAACCGGATTCGGCACCGATGTACCCGCTATCACCGAGCAGTCCGTCGACTGCGTCGAAGCGATCGAATGCGAGCACCGCCAGCAGCACGCCGACGGCGACCATTGGCACCATCAAGATCGCCGAGCCGACCAGCACCGTGCGGGCGCAACGCTGCAGCACGTGCGCGGCACCGTCGATGGAGCCAAGAATCAATCGCTCGGTGCGGCGCAGACGAGGCACGGGCGGCTTGTGCGCGGCCGGCCCAACAGCGCGACCCACTGCCGGTGCCGCGTCTGCCCCAGATTCAATGCCCGCCCATTGGCTCACGGCGCCATTCTGGCCGAATCTTGCAGCGCAACGTGGGCGCACCACGGATTCGGCTGGCGGCCCCACACCCGCGTGGCCCAAGATGGAGCGATGCGGGGCTACGACGACGCGAGCTACGGCGACTCATTCGCCGATGTGTACGACGAGTGGTACCACGGCATCAGCGACGTGGAGGCCACAACCCGGGCGTTGGTAGCACTCACCGCTGCGGCGGGTGGCGGCCCAGTCTTGGAACTCGGAGTCGGTACCGGCCGGTTGGCGATTCCGCTGGCCGCTGCCGGGCTGGTGGTGCACGGCCTCGACACCAGCGAACGCATGCTGCAACACATGGCAACCAAGGAGGGCGGCGCGCAGGTGCACGCCCACCTGGGCGACATGGTCGACGAGATGCCAGCGGGGCCGTTCGCTCTCGTGTTCGTGGCGTACAACACGTTCTTCAATCTGCTCACCCACGAGCGCCAGCAGGCGTGTTTCGCGGCCACTGCGAGCCGGTTGAGCGACGGTGGGTACTTCGTGATCGAAGCGTTCGTGCCCGACCCCACGCACGAGCCGGCCTCCAGCATCACCGTCCGCTCGCTTGCCGCCGATCGCGTCGTGCTCAGCGTCAGCACCGCCAACGCCACCGATCAGCTCGCCGAGGGCCAATTCATCGACATCACCGAAGCCGGCGGCGTGCGGCTGCGGCCGTGGAGCATCCGTTGGGCAACCACCGCCCAGCTGGATGAAATGGCCGACGCGGCAGGAATGATGCTGAGCGAACGGTGGGAAGCGTTCGATCGCACCCCGTTCACCGCGGAGAGCGAACGTCAAGTCTCGGTCTTTTGCAAGGGAGTCGCGCAAATTCAAGCTCCGTCCGCCCTTCGCGGAGCGACACGTCGTAAGATACAAGGGCTGTGAGTCAACTCCGTCTGAACCCGCTGACCGGGCGATGGGTCACGATCGTGGCAGATCGGGCCGAACGCCCCACCGACTTTGCTCCGCGCTCCGCGCAGGTGGAGTCGGAACCCGGTCGCCCCTGTCCGTTCTGCCCTGGCAACGAAGAGTCGTCGCTGCCCGCGCTCGAGACTCTCGATGCTGGTGGCCACTGGCGCATGCGCGTCATCCCCAACCTGTATCCGGCGTTCGAGGGTGACGAGCCGTTTGCGGTCCATCACCACGGCCCGGTGCATGTCGAGGCAGAGTCCAGTGGCATCCACGAGGTCTTTGTGTTCACGCCCGATCATGAGGGCGGTGTGCAGCTCATGTCCGACGAAGACGCCACCGACATGATGCTGATGCTCAAGCGTCGGCTGCAAGAGCACGCCAACACCAAGCATGTGCGCTACACGCAGGCCATTATCAACCACGGTCGCGAAGCTGGTGCCTCGCTGGCCCACCCGCACGGCCAGCTGTTGGGCTTGCCCTTCGTGCCTGGCGAAATTCTTGAGGAGCAGCGTGCCTTCACTCGTTTCGAAGGTGGTTGCATTCTGTGCGCCACCGTCGAGGCCGAGCTGGTGGACGGCAAGCGCGTGCTCTTCGCCACCGACGATGTCGTCTGCGTCAGCCCCTACTGGGCGGGCGCCCCGTACGAGCTGCTGATCATCCCCCGTAGCCACGACCTGCACCTCACCGACAGCACCGACACCACGCTGGGCGCGGTCGGCATTGCCATCCGCGATTCGCTGGTGGCGCTGCGCGACATCCACGGCGACATCGCGTACAACCTGGTGTTCCACACGGCCCCGCACCACTACAACGGTCAGTACCACTGGCATGTGCACCTCTTCCCGAAGCTGGTCACCACCGCCGGCTTCGAACGTGGCACTGGCGTGATGATCAACATCGTGTCGCCCGAGACCGCTGCGCAGCAGTTGCGCAACGTCGCTGTCAAAGCCTGATCCGCCGCCAGTTTCACTCATGTCTGAGATCCGAGTTGCCATCGAGATTGATGCCACGCCGGCCCGCGTCTGGGAAGTCGTCGAGCCAGTCGAGAACCACGTCGACTGGATGCACGATGCCGTCGCGATTCGCTTCACCAGCGACCAAACACGCGGCGTCGGCACCGAGTTCCTGTGCGACACCAAGGTCGGCCCTATCAAGCTGGTCGACCGCATGGAGATCACCGAGTGGACACCCGGTGAGGTGATGGGCGTACGCCACACCGGGCTGGTCACCGGCAGCGGCCGCTTCACGTTGGAGCCCATCGACCTGGGTCGCCGCACACGGTTCGAGTGGCAAGAGGAGCTGACGTTCCCGTGGTGGCTCGGCGGCCCCATCGGCGCCTACATCGGCGGCAAGATCGTGCTGCGCGCCATCTGGCAACGCAACCTGCGCGGCCTCAAGCGGCTTGTCGAGGAATCGCCCCTCTGACGTTCCAACGCCGAGCCTTGCTCGCTGGCTGACCCAGGCGACGCGTCAGGTCGCGGCACGCACTGCGGCGGTGACAGCGGCGCCGATCACGATGATCGCGATCAGCGGGGCTTTGCGCCACGCAGCCACCGCGGCGGCACCGACGCCGACCACTCGAGCATCGAGCTGCAGATGTTGGCCGACGCTGAACGTGTCTTTCACCACGATCGCCGCGATCAGCGCGGCAGGAATGAGCGCCAGGCAGCGGTCCAGCACGGGCGGCAGCTGACGATCGCCGACCAGCACCAGCCCAAGCACCTTGAAGCCGTACGCGGTTGCGGCCAAGACAAATACAAAACCCCAGGTCACGGCGAAAGCTCCACGGGCGTCGTGACGGGCGGTCGCGGAACCCCAACAAGAATGCCCACCGCCGCGCAGAGGATGGGAATACCCACCGGCACGAACGGAATCAATACCAGGCACACCGTCGCACCGATTGCCGCCGCCATCGTCGATCGGCGCTCACGGAGATGCGGCCACAGCATCGCCAAAAAGGCCGCCGGGAGCGCTGCATCGAGCCCGAAGACTTTCGGGTCAATCGCCGAACCCAGCACGGCGCCGATCAGCGTGCCAAGGTTCCAGAAGAGGTACACGCTCAGGCCAGTGATCCAGAACGCGGCAGCGCGGTGCTCCTCGTCGTCCTGCGCTGCCGCCATCGCTGTCGATTCATCGATGGTCAACTGCGCGGCCACCAATCGCCGGCCGAGGCTGCCGTGCAGGTGCGGTGACATCGCCAACCCGTAGACGCCGTTACGCGCAGCCAGGAGCGCTGCCCCGCCAAAGGCCGAGGCCGCCGAACCGCCGGCACCGAACACACTGACCGCAGCGAACTGCGACGCGCCGGTGAACACCAGCAGCGACATCGCGCAGGTCTGTCCCACTGATGCCCCGGCCGACACGGACGTGACGCCGAACGACACAGCGAACACCCCCACCGCGAAGCCGAGGGTGACGCACGCCGCGATCACGGGGCGCAGACGTTCGTCGCGCCATGCCTTCACGGTTGGGGTTTCACGGGCGGGCGGAACCCAACCAGAGCACGGCCAGCGGCGGCATGTCGATGACGGCGGA
>JAYVVY010000200.1:0-5093 GCA_043786575.1 Ilumatobacteraceae bacterium | reverse complement strand
TGATCGGCAAAGTTGGTCTCGATGGCCACGATCGCGGCGTGAAAGTCGTCGCGCGAATCCTGCGCGATGCCGGCTTCGAAGTGATCTACACGGGCCTGTTCCAGACACCGGCAACCATGGCTGCTGCGGCCGTCGACGAGGACGTCGATCTCGTTGGCCTGTCGATGCTGTCGGGCGCGCACATGACCCTGGCGCCTGCCGTGGTGGAGGCCATGCGTGCCGCTGGCAGCAACGCTCCGGTAGTGGTCGGTGGCATCATTCCAACGCAACACATCGAGCGCCTCAAGGCCGCCGGTGTCGCCGCTGTGCTCACCCCCGGCGCCCCCGCCGACCAGGTGGTAGCAGTCATCCGCGAAGTCCTCGACCAAGCCGCCGCCGCCCACCCTTAGGCCCGCGGACGCGTGGGTTCACTGGGACGTCAGGGGGCGAAGGCGGTGCTGGGCAGGTCGGCGTCGCCACGTTCGAGTGCGTCGCAGATCACTTTCGCGACGTGCTCGGGAGCAAGGCCCGCTGGCATTCGTGGCGCTGTGCCAGCGAGAGGGCGCTCGGCCAAGCCGGTCTCGGTGTGCGGCGGGCGAGCATCAAGCACTCGCACGCTGCGCCGCCGCGCTTCGCGGCTCAACGCCTGGTCGAACGAACGAAGCGCCGCCTTCGACGCGCCGTAGGCGGCCATCCCCGGCAGATTCGTCTCGGCGATGACACCCGAGATGTTGACGATCGCCCCGCCCGACGACAGCGCCGGCAGTGCTGCACGGGCGAGCATGATGGGCACGAACGTGTTGGTCAGAAACAACTCCTCCATCGTGTCGATCGACAGCTCGTCGACCGGCCCGAAGGCCACCACTCCGACGGCGTTGATGACGACGTCGAGGCGGCCACAGTTCGCAACGGCTGCTGCCACAGCGGCCGCGCACGCCTCCGGCGAGCGCAAGTCCAACGCGGTGCGGGCGCCGGGAAGCGCAAGCGCACCGAGGCGTTCGGCGCTACGCGACACCAGCGTGAGCATCGCGCCTCGATGTTGTAGCTCGGCGCCGATTACTCGACCCAGTCCGCCCGTTGCTCCGGCCAGCAGCACTGACGCTCCGGCTAGAGGGTGAGGTGCTGCACCTTCTACGTCAAGGGTCCGTGGCATGATCTCAACGTAACGGAGTCTTCGATGAATACGGCGGAGGCAATGCCGACGTCTCACGACGGACTTTGCTGCCCACCTCACGTGCAAGCTCGATGAGATCGGTGAGCGTTCGGCCGGGTCCACCAACGATCGTGGGCGTGCCTGCTCTCCGTAACGCTGCCGCCGCGTGGTTCGCGACGCCGGCGGTATCGGGGTTCGTCGAGGTGACGACCGCCAATGTGACTGAGTGTTCCGCGCAGAAGCGCTCGAGTTCATCAGGTGGCATGTTTGCTCCGAGGTGCTCAACGTGCCAGTTGTCGTCCCGAAGTGCCATCGCCGCCATTGACGTCGGCAACGAGTGATGATCACCACTCACGGACGCAACGAGTGCTGTCCCGCGCCTTCGTCCACGTGGGTTCGGTGCGAGCTCCCCGAGAATTCGTTCCACGATGGCTGACGCTCGGTGCTCGACCCAGATCGTCAGCCGGCCGTCATGCCACGACTGACCGATATCAATGAGCGGTGGAACGAACACTGTCTGGATGAGATCTGTCATTGACGTTCCTTCGTTTGCCAGATCCACGGCGACCCGGCGAGCGGCAGCCTCGTCACCGACGAGCAACGCGTCGTGCATTCGCGCCGCCGCGTGCTCGAGTCGTTTGGCGCCGGGTGGTTTCGGATCATGCGGTGTTGTGCGCTGGGCACTGGCGCCCTCGACTGCGTCGCGCGCGACCATATAGCGGCCGCCGACAAGCTCAGCTCTGAGGCGACCGCTACGAACCCATCCGTACGCGGTCTGGTAGTGGACGCCCAGTTCGGCCGCCGCAGCTCGCAGGTCGAGGGAGCCGTCACCGGAGTTGTCCATCTCGAAACTCTAGGTCGTCGTGAACAATTCTCACTATGGAGTACTAAATAGCACTAAAGAGGACTAAATTGAGCGCACCGGGTCGCATTCTGGTGGCCTCGACACAAAGGAGAGTTCATGGAACTCACATTGCGCGCTGGTCAGTTCAACCTGATCTACAACGCGTTCTCATTCGTCATCGCCTGTATGGGGGCGTCGTTGCTGTTCTTCTTGCTCAGCCGAAGCCGAGTAGCGCCACGCCACCGCTTGGCCGTCACGATCTCCACCCTCGTGGTCGGCATCGCGCTCTACCACTACCTGCGGATCTTCAGCTCGTTCACGGAGGCGTTCAACTTCGTGGACGGTCGCTGGGTCCAGAACGGTCGTCCATTCAACGAGGGCTACCGCTATGTGGACTGGCTCCTGACCGTGCCGTTGCTGCTTGCGGAGCTGGTGTTCGTATTGAAGCTCTCCAAGAGCACCACCCGCAGTCTCATCATCAGGCTCACGATTGCTGCCGTCGCGATGATCGCGCTCGGCTGGCCCGGCGAGTTGTCCGACCCCGACTCGACTGCACGCACGGTGTGGGGCATCGCCTCCACGATCCCGTTCCTCTACATCCTGTTCGTCTTGTTTGTGGAGCTGGGTAGGTCGCTAGATCGCCAGAGCCCGCACGTCCGCAAGCTTGTCGACGCACTGCGCTACATCATCTTGATCACGTGGGGCATCTACCCACTTGCGTACATTGCGCCCTCGATGATCGACAACGCCGCCACCGCCGAAGTCGTCCGTCAGGTTGGCTATTCGATCGGTGACGTCCTCGCCAAGCCCCTCTTCGGCCTCCTCGTGTTCGCCATCGCCCTCAGCAAGTCACGGGCCGACGGGTACGAGCCCGCAGGGGTCGACGACGACTCGATTGTCGTTCCCGACGACGCCAGTGGTTTGACTACTGCCTGAACATCTCCCCGGTTGCCCCGATGCCGTGTTCGTGGCATCGGGGTGACGGGATGCTCGAAGTTGCTCAACGGCTCTGGTCAGTTTCCTGACTGGTTGCGCTCGGCCCAGCGTCCGAAGCTGAACATTGCATAAAGGAAGCCACCGGTAAACACGATGATCGAGACGACCGCGCCGGCGATGAAAAGACCGGTCTCGCTCACTGGGAAGGCTTTCGGTGTGCAAGGACGAAAGCACCAAGCGCAAGAATTGATGGCACCCAGATTCCGACGTAGATGCCGTTGAGTCGGCCATTGATGTCGTCGCCAGCCTGGAAGTAGATAGTGACACTGAGCAGAAAGCTGGCGAAGGCAGCAAACATGAAAGTGCCCTTGAGGATGCGTTCAGGATTCATAATCACGATCTTCCCACCCTTTGGTGCAGCGGAACATCACCGTGGACCAAAAGCACCACCGAGATACGGTGCAGCATCGAACTGAGCAGGATCAACCAAACACCCCGCCCGAGGCAGCATCAGTGAAACGACTTGTCATCGTCGGGGCGGGGCTGGCAGGGCTCACCGCAGCGCGCGCACTTGCTGGCCAGTTCGACGTCATCGTGCTCGACAAGGGCCGCGGGGTTGGTGGGCGTATGGCGACTCGGCGCATCGGTTCTGCAACCATCGACCACGGTGCGCAGTTCTTCACCACGCACACCGCCGAGTTCGCACAGGTGGTGGCCAACTGGGTTGCGGCGGGCGTTGCTGAACCGTGGTTCGCCGGCCGCGTCGGGCCCCACGGCATTGTCGACTCCGATGGGCACACTCGGTTTCGAGGAGTCGGCAGCATGAATGCTGTCGCGCAGCACCTTGCCGAAGGACTCGACGTGCGCCGCTCGACGGCGGTGCAATCGGTCGCACGTGCTGGCGACGGGTGGCTGCTGGCCACCCCCGACGAGGTGTTCACGGCTGATGCGGTGCTGCTGGCAGCGCCGGTGCCGCAGTCGCTGGCGCTACTGGCAGCCGGCGGTGCCGAACTTGTCGAGGGCGATCGACAGGCACTGGAGGCCATCGAGTACGAGCCGTGCATTGCTGTGCTGGCTGTGCTCGATGGGCCAACCCGGCTGCCGCCGCCTGGTGCTGTCGATCCGGACGATGGCCCCGTCGACTGGGCGGCCGACAACCAGCGCAAGGGCGTGTCTGGCGTCCCCGCCGTCACTGTTCATGCCACAGCGGCCTTCAGTCGCCAGCATTGGGATACCGACGATGAAACGGTGATCGCGGCCCTGCTGGCGGCATCACACCTCGGGTGCGCGCCGCTTCCCGGTGGCGCCCAGGTACAGCGCTGGCGCTACGCCCGCCCGGCAGCGGTGCACGCATCTCGCTACCTCGAGGCGCTCGATCTGCCCCCACTTCTGTTCGCGGGAGACGCATTCGGCGGGGCCAAGGTGGAAGGTGCCGTGCTGTCGGGCATCGCGGCCGCCGAACGGCTGGCCGATTCCGCTCGGAGCTCTCGATGAGAGCGGGCGCAATCCTGCTCACGACTCACCTGTTGGCGACGGCTGCGATGGTCGGCTTGATCTGGTTTGTGCAGGTCGTGCACTACCCGTTGTTCGCGTCGGTTGGGGCGGATGGGTTCGCGGAGTACGAGCGGTTGCATCAGCGCAGTACGTCGTTCGTTGTCGGCCCGTTGATGGCGGTCGAGGGAGTCACCGCACTCTGGCTCGTAGCCGCCCCGCCTGACGGGACGTCGCGGCTCTTGCCAGTTCTTGGACTGGCCGTCCTGGGTGTCATTCACGCCAGTACGGTCCTGCTGCAGGTGCCGCAACACACCGCTCTCGCCAATGGCTACGACGCGGCACGCATGCATCGTCTCGTTCGAACAAATTGGGTGCGCACGTTCGGCTGGAGCGTCAGGGCAGTCATCGCCACCGTCATCCTCGTCCAATTCGCCACGCCCTGACCGGCAGACAAGCCTCGCTCAGGTCGGTCGGTGCAACCCGTCCGGAAGAAAATTGGGTCTACAGCTCGTGACCGCTTACTCTGTCACACCCTTTTGCGATGATGAGTACATGAGTTCGTGGGTGGTTTCGAACCTGGATGTGGCGGCAATGTCGCCGGCGGAGGCTGAGGCGTTCGTGCGCGAGCTGGATTGCGAGCGTCGGATTGTGGAGGCGAGGATCGCGACGTTCGTGCATCAGGTCGCC
>JAYVVY010000199.1:0-4112 GCA_043786575.1 Ilumatobacteraceae bacterium | reverse complement strand
GCTTCGGCTCGTCGCTGGACGGCACCGAGGGGAATGCTGTCGCCATGGACTTCGACCTGCCACCAGATGTTGTCGAGTTGCTCGCCGAGCTCGATGAGTTCATCGAGCGAGTGATCAAGCCGCTGGAGGAGCAGGACGACAACATCCGCTTTTTCGACCATCGGCGCGAGGACGCTCGTACCGACTGGGACCGCAACGGACTGCCCAACGGAGAGTGGGAGGCGCTGCTGCACAAGGCCAAGCGCCTGGCCGACGACGCCGGCTTCTACCGCTACCCGCTCGACGAATCATTCGGTGGGCGCAACGGCACCAACCTGGGCATGGCCATCATCCGCGAGCACCTTGCGCGCAAGGGTCTAGGCCTGCACAACGACCTGCAGAACGAGCACAGCATTGTTGGCAACAACGTGGGCCTGCTGCTGATGATTGCGTACGGAACCGACGAGCAGAAAGCGGACTGGATCACGCCGCTGGCTGAGGGCACCCGCGGTTTCGCCTTTGGCATCACCGAGCCGAACCACGGCAGCGACGCCACCCACATGGAGACCACCGCCGTGCGCGATGGCGACGAGTGGATCATCAACGGCGAGAAGACCTGGAACACGGGTATCCACCATGCGCAGTACGACATGATCATGGCGCGCACCAGCGGCAAGGCTGGCGACGGTGGCGGCATCACCGCCTTCCTGGTGCCGACGAAGAGCGACGGCTTCGAGGTCCTCGAGTTTCTGTGGACGTTCAACATGCCTACCGACCACGCCCACATTCGCCTCACCGATGTGCGCGTGCCGCACGCATCCATCTTCGGTGGCGAGGGCAAGGGTCTGCAGGTGGTGCAACACTTCTTCAACGAGAACCGCATCCGTCAGGCCGCGTCGTCGTTGGGCGCCGCGCAGTTCTGCATCGACCAATCTGTGGAGTACGCGAAGGAACGGCGGCCGTTCGGCAAGGCGCTGGCCACGAATCAGGCCATCCAGTTCCCACTGGTCGAGCTGCAGACGCAATGCGAAATGTTGCGCGCGCTCATCCACAAGACGGCGTGGCACATGGATCGCGACGGCGCCTTCAGTCAAAGCGACAAGGTCAGTATGTGCAACTACTGGGCCAACCGGCTGTGCTGTGAAGCGGCCGATCGGGCGATGCAGGTGCACGGCGGGCTGGGCTACTCGCGACACAAGCCGTTCGAGCACATCTACCGTCATCATCGCCGCTATCGCATCACCGAGGGCGCGGAGGAGATTCAGATTCGTCGCGTCGCCGGATACATGTTCGGCTTCATGAACCAGAAGGCGCCCAAGGGCGTCACCGAAGGCTGAGGGTGGGCATGAGCATCGATGCCGCGTCGTCGCCCAGTCCCTTCGTCAGCGGCGTCGCGCCGATCACCGAGAGCAATGAGCAACTGGCAGTCGCGCTGTTGGAAGCGGAGTTGGCGCCGCTATTGCCTTCCCTGGCCTATCTGACGGGCGATCTGTCGTTGCTGCGCGAGCACCTGCGCCCAGACCCGCTGATGCTCAACACGCCCTTCGCCGGTTTCACCGACGAGCAGCAGAACGAGATTCGGTCGCTCGCACTCCAGGCACTGGCGCGCTATCGCGATGGTGGTTGCGTGCCGGCCGCCGCACCGGACGACAGCTCGCTGCTGCGGATGACAGAACACACGGTGGGCGGGGAGGGCATGGCCGACTACCTGCCGCTGCTGGAGGAAGAACTGGCGTACAAGGGTGAGGACCGACGGGCACCGGCGTGGAATGCCGAGACGCTGGCACCCGGCGTCGACATCAGCGTGGTCATCATCGGTGCCGGAATGTCGGGCATTCTTGCTGCGCATCGATTGCAGCAGGCGGGCGTGCCGTTCACGATCCTGGACAAGAACGACGATGTCGGTGGAACCTGGTTTGAAGCGGCGTACCCCGGTTGCCGAGTGGACAACCCGAACCACAACTACAGCTACTCGTCGGCACAGCGCCATGACTGGCCGTTCCACTACAGCCCACAGGGTGTGCTGCGCGACTACTTCCACCAGTGCGCCGATCACTTCGATGTACGCCGGCACGTGCAGTTCGGCTGCACGGTGCAACAGTCCGTGTGGAATCAGGCCCAGCAGACTTGGACGGTCAGCTACACCGACGCGGCGGGTGCGCCGCAGACAGTGACTGCCAACATCGTGATCAGCGCGGTCGGCCAGCTCAACCGGCCCAAGTTCCCAACCGAGATCGAGGGCTTCGGAACTTTCGCCGGCGAAACGATGCACTCGGCTCAGTGGCGGCCGGACATCTCGCTCGCGGGTCAGCGGGTGGTGTGCATCGGCACCGGGGCCAGTGCGTTGCAGTTCCTGCCGCACGTGGCCGAAGTAGCTGCGAACCTGGTGATCACGCAGCGCACGGCACCATGGCTGGCCCCAACGCCGGACTACCACGAGACCGTCGCGGAAGGGCTGTGTTGGCTCTACGGGCACGTGCCCAGCTACAGCGAGTTCAACCGCTTCTCCATCTTCTGGCGGATGGGTGACGGTGCCCTGGAAGGGGTGCGCGTCGACCCCAACTGGGAGAGCGATGGCAGCTCGGTCAGCGAGATCAGCGAGTTCGGCCGGCAGATGCTGGTGGAGTACTACAAGGCCGAGTTCGGCGACCGACCCGACCTATTGGGCAAGGTGGTGCCCAACTACCCGGTCGGGGCGAAGCGGATGGTTCGCGACAACGGTGTGTGGGCTCGCACGCTGAAGCGGCCCAACGTGCACCTCGTGACGGACGCCATTGAGCGCATCACGACATCCGGTATCGAGATGGCTGATGGCACCGTGCACGAAGCCGACGTGATCCTGTATGGCACCGGCTACGAGGCCTCCAAGTTCCTGACGCCGATGATCGTGAAGGGTCGTGACGGCGTGGACCTTCATGAGCAGTGGAACGGCGATGCCCGCGCCTACCTCGGTGTTGCCATTCCGGGCTTCCCCAACTTCTTCTGTCTATACGGCCCTAACACCAACATCGTGATCAACGGCAGCATCATCTACTTCAGTGAGTGCGGTGTGCGCTACATCCTCAACCTGATCGAGCTGCTGCTCGAGCAGAAGGCCGCCTCGGTAGAAATACGCAGCGACGTCCACGACACGTTCAACGAGCGTGTCGACGCCGAGAACCTGGCGATGGCGTGGGGGTGGAGCTCGGTTAGCAGTTGGTACAAGAACGACCTTGGCCGCGTCTCGCAGAACTGGCCGTTCACGCTGCTGGAGTACTGGCAGCGCACGAAGCAAGCAGACCCCTCAGAGTTTCAACTAACGTTTCCTGAACGGTGAATCAGCCGACGCCGAATCGCAACCAGTTTCCCGTCGCGGAAGTGTCTGAGGAGGAGCGCCAGTGGGGGAGCAGCGAGCGGGTGGTGGTCGCATCGAGCTGGAGTCGTTGTCGAAGTGGTACGGCCAGCAGCAGGTCCTCAACTCCATCGATCTGGTCATTGAGCCAGGCGAGTTCTTCTCACTGCTCGGACCATCGGGGTGCGGCAAGACCACCACGTTGCGATTGATTGGCGGCTTCGAGGAGATTGAGCACGGCGCAGTACGCATCGATGGCGTGGACATGCGCGGTGTGCCAGCGGAGAAACGTCCGGTCAACACGGTGTTCCAGAGTTACGCGCTGTTCCCGCACAAGTCGGTGGCCGAGAACGTCGCCTTCGGCTTGCGTTTCCTTGACTGCGGCAAGGCGGAGGCCAAGCGGCGAGTCGCTGAAGCCCTGGAGCTCGTTCGGCTGAACGGATACGAAGCACGCAAGCCGCACCAACTCTCCGGCGGCCAACAGCAGCGCGTGGCATTGGCACGCTCACTGGTGCTGCGCCCGAAGGTGCTGCTGCTGGACGAGCCGCTGGGTGCGCTGGACGCCAAGCTGCGCCGAGTGCTGCAGGTCGAGCTGCGCTCGCTGCATCGTGAGGTGGGCATCACGTTTGTGTATGTGACCCACGATCAGGAGGAGGCGCTGACAATGAGCGACCGCCTGGCTGTGATGAACACGGGCAGGATCGAGCAGATCGGTGCACCACGGGACGTGTACGACGAGCCGGCCAACAAGTACGTTGCCGACTTCCTTGGCCTCGCCAACCTCGTGCCCGCCGAAGCAGAC
>JAYVVY010000198.1:0-3318 GCA_043786575.1 Ilumatobacteraceae bacterium | reverse complement strand
GCTGACGGCGAGCACCGGCGGCACCATCTATGTCTACGGGCACCTCTCCGGGTTCGCACCGGGTCTCAGCAAGGGAAGTGTGGTGTACAAGGGCCAGGTGATTGGTTACGTCGGTGACACCGGTAATCCCGGGCCGGGCAATTACCACTTGCACTTCGAGATCCATGCCGGTGGCGGCGCCGCCGTCGATCCGTTGCCACTCTTGCTCCCGGTGCCGGCTGGGTGCAAGGTGTACTGATGAGCATTCCGGTTGCACTGCCCGAACTTGGCGAGACGCTGGCCGCGTACCCGTGGGGCTATCTGGTGACCGTGGGCGACGACATGCGCGCTCATTCGCTGGCCGTGCCCACCAACTACGAGGGCGGGTCGCTGCGAGCGGCAGGTGGTCGCACCGCGCGTCGCAACATCGTGCACCATCCAGACGTGACGATGGTGTTCCCGCATCCCAGCGCTGGCGAGTATAGCCTGATTGTCGATGGCACTGCGTCCGAGGACGGCGACGACGTGGTGGTGGTTCCCTCGAATGCGGTGTTGCACCGCCCCGCCATCAGCGCGGGCTAGCGGGCCTGTTCGCCCAGGTCGCGCAGATCGAGGCCAAAGGCCGCCTGGAAGGCGTCGTAGTACGCATTGTCGTCGCCGGCCAGCCCGATGGCCGTCCACTCTTCGTCGGTCATCGCAGCGCGACCTTCGATCAGTTCCCGCCCGCCCCAACTGACCGGGTAGCGCAGCGTGGGCTGGTCGGTGGTGATTGCGTGGTGAATCAGCGCAGCGACCTCAAACGGGTCGGTGGCATGCGCAAGACCGGCCGCGTACATCTGGAACATGCGTCGGTAGGCCGCGTCGTACGCGCCGGTACGGGTGGGTATGTCGGGATTCTTGGCAAAGATTGCGGACTTGGTGATACCCGGCTCGATGATCGCAACGCGAATACCGAATGGTGCGACCTCTTGCGCTAGCTGCTCGCTGAGGCCCTCCAGCGCCCACTTCGATGTGACATACGCGCTCTGTGCGAGCGCGCCGATGCGACCGACCACGGAGCTCACGTTGACAATTGTTCCGTTGCCGCGCTCGCGCATGCCCGGAAGCACTTCGTTTTGGCAGCGCACTGCGCCGCACAAGTTGACGTTGATGACTTCCAAGTGGTCCGCGGCAGTGCTGTCTTCGACCGTGGCGTTGCCACCAACGCCGGCGTTGTTGACGAGCGCGTCGACCACGCCACCGGTGGCGGCCATGATCTGCGCAAAGCCATTGCGCACTGACTCGTCGGAGGCCACATCCAGCTCGACCAAGTTCACCTCCACGCCAGCAGCGGCGGCCATGGACTGCAACTTGCCGGCCTTATCCAGGCTGCGCACGGTGCCAAACACCACGTGGCCCTGTGCTGCGAGGTGAATGGCGGTGGCGCGGCCGATGCCGCTGTTGGCGCCGGTGACGACGGAGATGCTGCTCATGGCAGTCGAGCGTAGGCGGTGCCCGCTGATTCATGCGACGGGTGAGCGCCGACATCAGGCAGCGGGGTCGGCGGAGGCCCACTGCTCCGGCAGCGGATCGAACTCGTCGAACCACACGGGGTCGGGGTCGCACCCAATCGCCAGACTGCGCACAGTGTCACCATCGGTGAGGATGACATCGAGCAGCAGCAGGCCCTGGGCCATATGGGCCCGTCGCAGGGCCAGGTAACCGCGACGATCTGCGTCGCGCGGTGGGCCGGAGTACACGTCGGCGTTGACCACGATGCACATGGTTTGGCAGAACGGCGCCTCGAGTCCGGGCAGCGCTGCCAGACCCACCAGCAGGCCAATCTCTGACGGCGGGTCGAGCAGTAATGCTGTTACCTGCCGCCGCTCGTCGAGCAACACCACCACCTCGTGGTGCGCAGGAAGGTCAAGGATGTCGGTTGCCAACATGGCGGCTTCACCGAAACCGGCCACCACGATTGGCTCGTCGGGGTCGGGGTGGCAGATGCCCCAGTGATAGTCGCCAGATTGCAGGCGCAGCGCAGGGTGCCCGCGGCGGGGCACGCGAAAGCGTGGGATGAACGGCATTGTGTCCTCCGGGTGAAGGATCCTCCGAGAGGGAGGAGAGCTGAATCCGGGGGGAAGCCGTTCTTGCGGAGACTATCGGTGCGTCAGAGGAGTTGCGCCACGTGCGGCGCGATCTCTTCTGGCGTGGCCATCGGGCCGAAACGCTGCGAGACGTTGCCGTCGCGATCGATGAGGAACTTCTCGAAGTTCCAGGAGATGTCGGCGTTGTCCGTCTGGCTGCGCAGCCATTGGTACAGCTCGCTCGAGCCCTCGCCGTTTACGTCGCTCTTGGAGAACATCGGAAAGTCAACCTCGTACTTCGAGGTCGCGAACTCGAGAATCTCTTCGTCGGTTCCTGGCTCCTGACCACCGAACTGGTTGCACGGGAACCCCAGCACGGAGAAACCGGCTGCAGTGTTTTCATCATGAAGCGTACGCAGACCTGCGTACTGAGGCGTGAGGCCTCAAGCGCTCGCGACGTTGACAATGAGGAGCACCTGGCCACGGAAGTCGGCGAGGCTCACCTCGTCCCCAGTGATGGACTGCATGGTGAAGTCGTAGACATTTGACATTCCCGCACCTTACTGGGTTCGGTGGTGCCAACGCTGTGCCAGGCGACTGCCAAGTTCCAGAAGGGGCCAGGCGGCAACGATGAAGGCCGCAGCCATTCCGTATGCCCATGGCTTGGTGATCGGCAGCTCAAACAGGCGGCGACTCCATGGCATCACGAATGCCAGTGCGAAGAGGGTGATCATCGTCGCGACGAGCGCTCGACGAAGGGTGTTCAGCGGCCGCGCCACACGGTGCAGGTTCATCAGCGCGACTGAGCCGGCGACGAGAACAGACAGTGTGCGGGCGTGGTCGGCGTCGATCGACTCGTCGACCTGGGCGATGGCGAACACGCTCATCGTCGCGACGGCGATGACGACGCCCGCGGGAATCGCCTTGCCCAGTACCCGGCGCAGGAACCCGCTGCTGACCCTTTGATCGTTGGGTTCGAGTGCAAGGAAGAAGGCAGGCACGCCGATAGTGAACCAGCTGAGGATGGAGAGGTGGATTGGGCGGAGCGGATAGGCGAGGGCAAATACGCCGGTGAGGATCGAGAGGATAACGGAGTACGTCGTCTTGGCCAGGAACAGGCTGGCGACGCGCTCGATGTTGTTGATGACGCGGCGGCCTTCACCGACTACCGCCGGCAGCGCGGAGAAGTTCGAGTCCATCAATACCAGCTGGGCGACGCCGCGTGTGGCCTCACTGCCCGATGCCATCGCGACGCCGCAGTCGCTGTCCTTCA
>JAYVVY010000197.1:0-7629 GCA_043786575.1 Ilumatobacteraceae bacterium | reverse complement strand
CGACAAGGGCTACCTGTCGCCGTACTTCGTGTCGGATGTCGAGCGCCAGGAAGTCGTCCTCGAAGACGCCTACGTGCTGTTCAACGCCGGCAAGATCTCCACCGTGCAGGCAATGCTGCCCGTGCTCGAGACCGTCATGAAGTCGGGCCGCCCGCTGCTGATCATCGCTGAAGACATCGACGGCGAGGCTCTGGCAACGCTGGTCGTCAACAAGATCCGTGGCACGTTCAACTCGGCTGCCGTCAAGGCCCCTGGCTTTGGTGACCGTCGCAAGGCGATGCTCCAGGACATGGCTGTCCTCACCGGCGGCCAGGTCATCAGCGAGGAAGTCGGTCTCAAGCTGGAGACGGTCACCCTCGACCTGCTGGGCCGTGCCAAGCGCATCATCATCACCAAGGACAACACCACCATCGTCGATGGCGCTGGTGAGCACGACGACGTCGTTGGCCGTATCAACCAGATCAAGGCCGAGATCGAGAACACCGACAGCGACTGGGACCGCGAGAAGCTGCAAGAGCGCTTGGCCAAGCTGGCCGGTGGCGTTGCAGTCATCAAGGTCGGCGCAGCCACCGAGGTGGAGCTGAAAGAGAAGAAGCACCGCATCGAAGATGCAGTGTCGGCTACTCGTGCAGCCATCGAAGAAGGCGTGGTCGCCGGTGGCGGTACCGCCCTCGTGCGTGCCCGTGCCGCAGTGAAGGCCGTTGTCGACTCGCTGGAAGGCGACGAGCGCACCGGTGCCAACACTGTCTGGGAATCGCTGACGGCTCCGGCCCGGCTGATTGCCGACAACGCCGGCCTCGAGGGCGCAGTCACCACCCAGGCCGTGGAAGCTGCAACTGGCAACATGGGCCTCAACGCCGCAACCGGCGAGATGGTCGACCTGGTCAAGGCCGGCATCATCGACCCGGCCAAGGTCACCCGCGCAGCGCTGCAGAACGCAGCGTCCATCGCGGCCCTCGTCCTCACCACTGAGTGCCTCGTTGCCGACAAGCCCGAAAAGGCTGGGGCAGGCGGCGGCGGTGGCGGCGGCATGGGTGGCGGCATGCCCGGTATGGGAATGATGTAAGCACTCCGTTCGGCCGCAAGGCTGAGCGTGCGACGACCCCGGTGGCTGCAAAGCCCCGGGGTCGTCGTCGTTTTCGTCGTCGCCTGACGCGAATTCTTAGATGTAGTAGCCGGTGATGTCGATGATGAAGTGGCTGCTGCCGGTGTTGGCGCCGCAGAACACTTTGACGGTGCCGTTGTCGAGGCTGACGGTGGCGGCGTTGGCCAGTGTTTGGTTGGCCGCAAAGTTGATGGCCGACACGGTGGTGCTGGCTGCGAGGCCAGGTGCCACCGCAAGGAAGTTGTCGCCGGTGGTCAGTGTGGCAGTGATGTTGTAGGTGACGGCGCGTGCGGTGGACGGGATCACGTTGGGAGCGATGATGGCGCCGGCGTCGTCGATGGCGTTGACGATGCTGACGACCCGGTTGCTGTTGGGGGTCATGATTCCCGAGTTGGGCGCGGCGGCCTTGCGCGAGTCGTACGCCCGATACGGCGTGATCGGTACGAACGCGGCCGCTGGCTGCATCCCAATTCTGAATGCGAACATCCTCTCTGTGAGGTCCGTGGTGAACATTGCCAGGTCGTAGCCCTTGCTTGCGTCGACGGTGAAATCACAGGCGATGGTTACCGGGGTGGCGGGTGTGGATGCCAATGGCAGCGCAACAGTCGCAAGCGCACTGCTGGCTCCGGTGCCATCGAGGTTGTATGCCTCCAGGAACGCCGTTTTCGCCGCGGCCGCAGTTGTGGCGAAAATTGTCAGTTCACGCACTCGCGTGCCAGCCGGAATGTGCAGTGGACACACGACGTGCGAACCGGCCGAATACACCCCGGTGCTCGACGTGTGCCGAATGCGAGTTGGGTCCGAACTGTTGGAATGGAACGCGAATTGATTCCCGGTGAAGTACGAGTAGCCGGCCGTGGTTGCCGGCACCGCTTGGGCGCTCAATTGTGCAGAGTCGTCAACGCGCTGATTGCCAGCGGCGTCAGTGTCTGGGCCGACTTCCTCAGCGTGAGCCGTGGCTGCAGTTGAGGCGGTAGCGAGGCCGACAGCCGTGAGACCAGCGGCGCTGATCAGGCGTCGGCGGCTGAGCCCGGCCTTGGGCGTGCCGTCGTGTTGCTTGGGCATTGGTACTCCTCAACGTCGGTGACATCTGATTCGGCACAGAAGTCTTTCAGCTCTGCGCCCTACCCTCGCCGCGGGGTGTCGATGCTGCCCGTAAGATCTGGGGATGATGCTCCGACAGTCCCGCGTGCCGACGAATGGCTGAGGGGGGCAAGCGTCCGTTCTGGATGCATCAGCTGGTGGAGTACATCCTTGGCGGCGCGCTGGTTGCGAGCGGTCTGCAGAGCCCGTACCCACTGATGCCCGCGGTGTTGGGCGGCGTCATCATGATGCATGCGGCCGTCACCAAAGGGGCCTTGGCGGCGTTCAACGTGCTCGACCGACGGATTCATCGACTCATCGACCCGGCAATCATTCTGCTGGTTGTCATCAGTGCGATACGCCCTTGGGCGACGATTGACGACGGAACACGCGTGATCGTCTTCGGCATCGCTGCGGTGCATTCCGTGGTGTGGCTGAGCAGCAGCTTCGCCGAAAAGCCGAAGAAGCAGACGAAACAGAAGACCGCTCAAGTTACTTCCGACGTGCCTGGGAAATCGGCTGATCCCAATGACCGCAGTGTTGCCGCGGGTCAGAGGGCGGGTCGCATGGCTGCCTCAGGTGTGCTCTTTGCTCGGCGGCAGAAGGACAAGTTCACGAGCAAGTAGCAGCTGGTCGGTAGCCTGGACTCATGGCATTCGAAGCCCCGGCCCCCGACCTCAGCAAGCTCATCGCCGCGTGGGAGGAGTTTGAGTCAGGCGAGCAGACGCCCGGCAAGGTGCTGTCGAAGATGAAGACCGCTGGTCTGGCCCAGGTGCTGGCGCAACTGGCCGCGTCCGGCTGGACCCCCACTGCCTGACCCGTCGCGCAGGCCCGGCGGCAATCAGCAGATTCCGCGACCGGACGGGTGGTACCAGGGCAGCGACCCGCCCTGGCCTCAGCCGTTGCCCGCGCTGAACGCCGCAACCATTGCCGCAGCGGTTGCTGCGCATTCGGTGCCCGGAGAACTACAGCCCGATTTTGCTGACGCGCGGCCGTCGGCTGTTCTTGCAGTCGTGGCTGATGGCCCCGCCGGCGCGGAGGTGTTGCTGACTCGGCGTTCGATGGAGATGCGTACTCACCGCGGCGAGGTCAGCTTTCCGGGCGGCCGGCTGGACCCTGGCGAGTCGTATGTAGATGCTGCGTTGCGCGAGGCCCACGAGGAAGTCGGCCTGCACCCGAGCGCTGTCGAAGTGGTTGGCCAGTTACACCCGATTGGCACATGGGTGAGCCGCAGTTGGATCGTGCCGATTGTGGCCCGACTGGTCGCGCCGCTACCGATCCTGCCCGAGTTACGCGGCCTGACCGGCGAGGTTGATCGTGTGCTGTGGGTGCCGTTGCACGACCTCACCAAGCCGGGCACGTTTCGCGAGGAGTGGTGGCAAACCGCGATTGGTGAACGACCGATCTACTTCTTCGAACTCGATGACGAGACCGTGTGGGGCGCCACCGCACGTCTGCTGTACCAACTGTTGCGGGTAGCCCACGGCCTCGCCGCCGATGACGACGAGTATGGCGACGTGGCCGGGAAGCCCCCTGCTCTGTAGCAGTTGATGGTTGGCCCGCCTACGGCCCGCCGGCAACCCTCACCGCGGCGTAGAACGTCTCAGCCCAGCTGAAGCACTGCACCTGCAGGGTAATTGCTCTACCGCGGCAGTGCGCCTTCATATCGGCCAGGAACTGCTGGTCGACTCGACGGCGACCGGTGCTGTTCCAGTACGTACTGCCGGCGCCGTAGCGCCTCTCGAGCAGCTTCAAGTTGCGGTAACCGAAGTCGTGGCGGCGGCACGGATCCCGGAAGTTGAATGAGAACCCAGTGTCACCCACAAGCGGCGCTGAACACCCGTCATTGCTCCAATCGAACCAACGGTCGCCCGTTGCGATGGTGGCGACGAACGTGCGCACCGACACTTGGTACAGCTCCTGCTGCACGTACGCCCAATCGCTGTTTGCAGAGTGCGCCACCGTGGGCCGAACAGCGGTGGAGGGGCCGGCGGCTACCGGCGATACGACGGTCAGAACACTCGTGACCGCAACGAGCACTGCGAGACGAAATCGCATGTTGTGCTCCTTGTTGAACGCCATGTGGCGTGCAGCCGATTCAACCGTCCGCAATTGGCGGCGACAACCTGGTCATCCGGCGAGTTGTTGGAGCAACGTCCACCCGGCTTGCACGTGGCGAGTTTCGGTGCCGCGAGCGCCGATTGAAACTCTGCACGCAACCGTGCCGTCGAGGACGGTGCGGGTGAACAGCGCTTTGCCGGTGCCATTGGCCGCGACGATCATCGCATCGGTTGCTTCGTTGCCCGCCTTCAGGCGCACGCACAGCAGGTTCAGCGGATGCGGCGCAACGACCTCGAAGCGGTCGTCTTCGCCAACCCAGGCGGCCATCTCCTGGGTGGCTGCGACGTGGCGACGGATCATGTCGATCGCATCTGCAGCGCCGCCGGCGCGAATGGTGAACCACAGCTTGAGCGCACGGAAGCGGCGACCGAGCGGGATCTGCCAGTCGCGGTAGTCGATGGCCGCCCCGGATTGCGCTGCTGCCGACCGCAGGTACTCGGGCAGGATGCTGAGTGCGCCGAGTAGCGCCGCCCGATCCGACGTGTAGAACAGGTCGCAGTCGAAGTTGACGCCCATCCACTTGTGCGGATTGGTGCAGTAGCTGTCCGCCAGGTCGAGCCCGTCGTTCACCCACCGGTGCTCGGGCGCCAGGGCAGCGATGCCGCTCATCGCCGCGTCGACGTGTACCCACACGCCCTCGCGTTGCGCGATTGCGCCGATCTCCGTCACGGAATCGAATGCCATTGAGCTGGTGGTGCCGCGGGTGCAGCACACCCAGAACGGCGTGAGGCCGGCTGCGCGATCTTCGGTGACCATGCGCTGGAACTCGTCCGCGCGCATGGCGAACGCTGCGTCGTGCGGCACGATGCGCGTCTGGGCGGTGCCGATGCCGGCGATGCGCAGACCCTTCTCGATACTGCTGTGTGCCTGTGATGTTGCATATGCAACAAGCTTGGTGGTGTCACCCTTTGTGTTGATGGCACCGCCTGTGGTGCGCCAGCGCGCCGCGAGAATGGACGCCAACGTTGCTTCGCTGGCGGAACCCTGGATGACGCCGCCACCAGTGGCGCTGGTGCTGCGGAACTTGGCGGGCAGGACAAGTAGCTCCTGCATCCAGTCCATCATCAGGGTCTCCACCTCGGTGCATGCCGGGCTGGTGACCCAGCTCATTCCCTGCACGCCGAGGCCGGCGGCCGCCAGCTCGCCGAGGATGGCGGGATAGCTGGAGTTACCCGGGAAGTAGGCGAAAAAGCTTGGGTGTTGCCAGTGTGTGATACCGGGCATCACGACACGATCAAGGTCGGCCAACACCTCGCCAAACGGCTCGGCCGCTGCCGGCGGGTGTTCGGGTAGTGCGGCGCGAATATCGCCGGGCGCCACAATGCTGGCGACCGGGTACTGCTCGACCCCCTCCAAGTATTCGCTAATCCAGTCGATGAGCGCGTAGCCCTGAGTGCGAAATTCATCCGGTGTCACGCTCGCCACGCTAATGGCCCAACGATTACGGTCCGGGCGTATGACGGCTGCCCAGATTGATTCATCCCGCTTTGAGGTGCACTCGGCTGCGCCGCGAGGCTTCACGCAGGCGTATGTGCGCGAGAACGTTGGCGGCGTGCCGTTGGTCTGCGTGCACGGCTGGCCGGAGACCAAGCGAGTGTTCTGGAAGGTCATCGAGCCGTTCGCCGTGGCCGGCTTCGAAGTGATCGTGCCCGATCTGCGCGGCTTTGGCGACAGCGATGTCGCACCCGATGGCTTCCACGACGTCGCCAGCCACAGCCGCGACCTCTACGCGCTGGTGCACGACGTGCTGGGCCATGAGCGAGTGGTGCTGCTTGGCGGCGACCTTGGCGGCCCTGTCATCCAGGACCTTGCGCTGCGTTACCCGGAGTGGGTGGACCGGATGGTGCTGTTCAACTCGCCGCTGCCGTACCTGAAGGACGAGATGGCTGCCATCGCGGGCACTCGCCCTTCGATGGAGGCAGCGGACTACTTCCTACGCCAGGGAACTGACGCCGACGCGCTTGCTGCCGAGCTGGTGACGCCGGGGCAGCGCCAGCGCTACATCGCCACCTTCTACACCAGCCGCTTCTGGGCCCACCCGGGCGCGTTCATGGGGGCGGGCGAAGTGCAGTTCCATACCGAACCATTCGGCGACGGAGAGAAGTTACGTGCCAGTTTCGGCGGCTACGAGAGCGCGTTCAATGCGGCGGCGCGCAGCGAGCCGACCCTGCTGGCGAAGAACGAACTCACCCCCACGCTGCTGCTCTACGGCCCCAGCGACCATGTGATCTACCCGGCCTTCGACCAGATGGCTGCACTGGTCTTCCCGAACCACGTCGGCCCGTACCTACTGCGCGACTGCGGCCACTTCGTGCCCTGGGAAGCGCCGCACGCACTGGTCAGCGGCACCGCAGCATTTTGCAGCGACTTGCTCACACGTGACTTGACTACACGTTGAGCTCTCTACACGTTGAGCGGGTCGTCGGCCTTCGAGGCGTTGACGACGGCGTCGCGTTGACGGATGCTGCGGGCGATGCGCCAGCCGATGAAGCCCATGCCGCTCATCAAAACGGCAAAGGTGAGATACATGCGCCAGCCGCCCTTGCTCTTGCTGCCGCAGTTGCCACGCTCCATGGTGCCGACGCAGGAGCTGACGTTGGCGTCTTCAGGCGTGAACACGTTGCCTTCGGAGACGACAGCCGGGGTTTCGCCGGAGTCCGCCGACACGCTGTTGGCCGACTCCGACGCCTGATATGGATTCTGGCCGCTGCAGCCTGCCGTGAGAGCGGCAACCCCGCCGAAGAGGGCAAACGCCAACACTGCAAACGGGCGGGTCAACCGAGTCATGTCACCATCGTCGCACCCGTCTAGCTGTTTCGCACCGCGAGCCGCGAACGTCACGCGAATCCGAGCCGGGAATGTGGGTGCACGAGGTCGCGAACCCCTACCATCGCTGGGATGGTGCAACGCACGCAAACGGTCTTGGTGGTCGACTTCGGTGCGCAGTACGCGCAGCTCATTGCACGCAGGGTGCGCGAGCTCAACGTGTATTCGGAGATCGTGCCGCATCGCATCACGGCGGCGGAGATGGCGGCCAAGCAGCCAGTAGCCATCATCCTCTCGGGTGGCCCGAAGAGCGTCCACGTCGAGGGCGCCCCCTCGCTGGACCCGGCTATCTACGACCTGGGAATTCCCATCTTGGGGATCTGCTACGGCGTGCAGCTGATTGCGCAGCAGTTGGGTGGAACGGTAGGACGCGGCCTTCGTGGCGAGTACGGCCGGGCCAAGGCAACGCTGATCGGGGATGGCGCGGGCACGCTGCTGGAAGGCTTGCCGGTCGAGCAAGACGTGTGGATGAGCCACTTCGACGCAGTCACCGT
>JAYVVY010000196.1:0-4839 GCA_043786575.1 Ilumatobacteraceae bacterium | reverse complement strand
CACGCACGACGAGGTACGCGCCGAGCACCAACGGGTGATCGACGCCGGCGGCTACGGCGTACCAACCCTCATCTTCCCGGATGGGCAGGCACTGTTCGGCCCGGTGCTACTGGACCCGCCGACCGGCGACGCGGCAGTGCGCCTGTGGAACGCGGTGACCGCGTGGCGCGAGTTCCCGCAGTTGTTCGAAGTGCAGCGCCCGAAAACTGCCGACCACCAACGTGCGATCATTGCCACCTTCAAGCCGTACCTGGACGCACGCGACTGGGTCAGCATCAATCGGGGCGAGATCGTCGGATTCGCCGCCACAGGCAGCGAGGGATGAGATGGATCTGGAAGTCAATCGTCAACAGCTCAGCACGGTCCGGCTGGTCGAGGCACCGTCAGCCGAACTGATGCCGGGTCAGGCCCGCGTGCGCGTGCACCAGTTCGCGCTGACCTCCAACAACATCACCTACGCCGTCTTCGGCGACATGATGAACTACTGGGACTTCTTCCCGGCCAACCCGGCAGCGGACGAAGTTGTGTGGGGCCGTGTGCCGGTCTGGGGCTTTGGCGACATCGTGGAATCCACCGTCAGTGAGCTGGCGGAGGGCACGCGCGTGTACGGCTACCTGCCGATGTCGGACGAGCTGATCATCGAGCCTGGCCGGTTCGACGAGCGAGGCTTCACTGATCTCTCGGCTCATCGCTCGCCGATGGCGGCTGCCTACAACCGTTACGCGTTCTGCCGTCGCGACCCGTCGTACGACGCGGCCTACGAGCCGCATCAGATGGTGTTGTCGCCGCTGTTCTTCACCTCGTTCATGATCGACGACTTGCTCCACGACTCAGCGCTGCTCACCGGGTCGGTGGTCATTTCCAGCGCATCATCCAAGACTGCCATCGGCGCCGCCTATCTCCTCAGCCAGCGTGAGGGTGTACACGTAGTCGGCCTTACCTCAGCCAGCAATGCCGAGTTCGTCCGCACTCTGGGCTGCTACCACCAGGTCGTCACGTACGACTCGCTCGGCGACCTGCCCGCCGGACCGGCTGCGTACGTCGACATCGCCGGCGACAGCGCGGTCACCAGGGCGGTGCACGAGCACTTCCGAGATCAGCTCTCCTACAGCATGGTCGTTGGGGGCACACACTGGAACGGGCCGGCGGCCGAGCCCGGCGACCTGCCCGGCCCCACGCCGCAGTTCTTCTTTGCGCCCACCCAGATTGCGAAGCGAAACAAGGACTGGGGGAGCGAGGGGCTTGAGCAGCGCACGACCGGCGCATGGACCACATACCGACAATGGGTTGACGGCTGGATGCGTTTTGAGCACGCCAACGGCGCCCTCGCGGTGGAGGCCGTCTACCTGCAGCTGTTGAGCGGGCGAGTCGACCCGCGGGTGGGGCATGTCTGCTCCATGGTCGCAGAGTGACGACGACGAATCGGCTGAGGGCGCCGGAACCCGGCGCCGATGTGCCCAGCGCTGGTGCGGCCGAGGACGGGCGGCACGCACGTCGCGACCGCAATCGCCTCGCGGTGGTGGATGCGATGTTGTCGCTGTACGCGGCGGGAAACCTGGACCCGTCCTCCGACGAGATTGCCGAGCGCGCCGGGTTGTCGCCGCGTTCGCTGTTCCGCTACTTCGACGATCTTGACGACCTTGTGCGGGTGGCCATTTCGCGCCAGCACGAGCGACTGTTACCGACGTCGGGTCTCGACATCTCCTCAACCGGGCCATTGCTCGAGCGAGTCTCGCGGTTGGTCGCGCAGCGTGTCCGGCTGTTCGATCGCATTGGTTCGGTGGGCATCGTGTCTCGAGTGCGCGCACCCTTCCAGCCGTTGATTGCCTCCGAACTGGCGATCTCGCGTTCGTTCCTGCGCCGCCAGTTGGAGCAGTTGTTCGCCCCCGAACTGGCTGCGCGTGGCGCCGCGGGTGCGGCCAGCGCCATCGCCACCATCGATGTGCTCACCTCGTTCGAGTCGTTGCATCTGATGCGCGACGACCAGCAGCTCAGCAGCCCGCAGATTGAGGCTGCGCTCACTGATGCCATCATTCGGCTGCTGGTGGCTTGACGTGCGTATCACTCTGCTCGGCACTGGTAGCCCCATCCCGGACGCTCGACGTGCGGGGCCGTCCACCTTGGTGACGGCTGATGGCCTGACGGTGTTGGTCGATTGCGGCCGTGGCGTGTTGATGCGCCTGGCCGCTGCTGGCTCGCTGCCGCCGTTTTTGGATGCGCTGTTGATCACGCATCTGCACAGCGACCACATCACCGACCTTGGCGATGTCATCACTACGCGCTGGGTGATGAGCCCCGGGCCATTGCCGTTCATCATTTGCGGGCCGGTGGGCACCGCTGAGGTTGTTCGTCTCACGCTGGCCTCGCTGAACCCCGACGTTGGTTATCGCGTCGCGCATCACGCCGACCTGCATGAGGGTCCCGCCGTCGAGGTGCGCGAGGTAGCCGCAGGCGACACGTTCACCGTTGGTTCGGCCACGGTCACGGTTGGCGCCACCGATCATCGCCCGGTTGAGCCGACGGTTGCCTTTCGGATCGAGGTGGGTGGCACCTCGGCCGTGCTGGGCGGCGACGGCGTGCCGTGCGCAGGCCTGCTCGAGCTCTGTCGCGGTGCCGACGCGTATGTGCAGACCGTCATCCGCGAAGACCTGGTGCGGCTGGTGCCCAGCGGGCGGCTGCAGGACATCCTCGATTACCACAGCACCGTGCAGCAGGCAGCGCAGACCGCCACCACTGCTGGCGTGGGCACGCTGGTGCTGACGCACTATGTGCCGGCCATGCAACCTGGCCAGGAAGACGAGTGGCGAGCGCTCGCCGCCGCCCATTTCGCCGGCCGAATCGTGTTGGGCGACGACCTCACCTTTGTTGACCTGTGAACCACTGAACTGAACCGCTGAACTGAACCGCTGGAGCCATGATGCAGTCGTTACGTACACCCGATGATCGCTTTCTCGATCTGCCCGACTATCCCTTCGCTGCCCACTATGCGCAGGTGCCTGCAGTCGCCGGCGACCCGACTGCTGGCGCGCTGCGAGTCCACTATCTGGACGAGGGCCCGCGCAACGCGGCACCTGTACTTCTGATGCACGGCGAGCCGTCGTGGAGTTTCCTGTACCGGCACATGATCCCGGTGTTGGTCGCGGCCGGCCATCGGGTGATTGCGCCGGACCTGGTTGGGTTCGGCAAAAGCGACAAGCCGACCGAGACCACCGACTACACGTACGCCCGGCACGTCGGTTGGATGCAGGCGTTGCTGTTCGATCACCTCGACCTTCGTGACATCACGTACTTCGGTCAGGACTGGGGTGGGCTGGTCGGGTTGCGAGTGCTTGCGTCCGCACCCGACAGGTATGCCCGTGGCGTTGTTGGCAATACCGGGTTGCCGGAGGGCGACGGCAAGCTCAGTGAGGCGTTCCTGTCGTGGCAAAAGTTCTCCCGCGAATCGGCAGTGTTCCCGATTGGCGGCATCGTCAATGGCGGCTCGGCCTCGGACCTCTCGCCGGAAGTGATCGCGGGCTACGACGCGCCGTTCCCCGACGACACCTACAAGGCCGGCGCCCGCATCTTCCCGTCGCTGGTGCCCAGCCTGGCCGACGACCCCGGTGCGGCAGAGAACCGCGAGGCGTGGAAGGTGCTGGAGCAGTGGACGAAGCCGTGGTTGTGCACCTTCAGCGACAAGGACGCGGTGACCCGTGGTGGCGAAGGCCCGTTCCTGCGCCGCATTCCCGGCACCCAGGGGCAGCCGCACACCACGATCTTGGGCGGCGGCCATTTCCTGCAGGAAGACAAAGGTGCCGAGCTGGCACAGGTGATCGTCGACTTCATCGCCGCCACGCCTGTCGAGTCCTGACGCCGCCATGTACGGCACCATTCGACATGAGATGTGCATCGCACGATCGGCCGCGGATGTGTGGGCGTTGGCCGGCGATGCCAGCAAGCTGCATCACTGGTTTCCCGGTGTGGTCGACTGCACCGTTGACGGCAACTCGCGAGTGATCATCACCGGTTCCGGCATACCAATGCCGGAGGAAATTCTGGTCTGCGACAACACCCAGCGCCGCTTCCAGTATCGGCTGACGACGCCCATCTTCAAGCATCACCGTGGCACCATCGACGTAATTGCGCTCACCGACGAGTCGTGCATCGTCGTGTATTCCACCGAGGCGGATCCGCGGGCGATGGCGTTGGTCATCGGTGGCGGCACTGCCGGCGCACTTCGTGAACTCAAGCGACTCATGGAACGTGAGACGGAACAACTCGACCGACACGAGGAAGGTGTCTGATGGGCCGCAAGATTCTCTTCATCACTACCGACCAGCAGCGGTACGACACGCTCGGTTGCAACGGCGGCACGATTGCGCGTACCCCGGTCATCGACGCCGTGGCCGCCCAGGGCGTGCGCTACGAACGTGCCCATCCGCAAAGCGTCGTGTGTATGCCGGCGCGTAGCACGATCATTACCGGCCAGCACCCCAGCACACACGGCGTGTGGATGAACGGTGTGCCGCTGCCCGAGGACGCGCCGTCGGTGGCGCAGGTGTTGCAGGACGGCGGCTATCGCACAGCCATCATCGGCAAGCCGCACTTCGAGCCGTTCCTCGACCCGTTTGCCCGGTTCCCCGAGAACGGTTTCGCACGGCAAGGCACCTTTGGCCCTCACCGCGGCTTCGAGCACTTCGAGTCCGCAACGCACGGTGCTGCTGGCCCCCTGCATTACGCCCGCTGGTTGCTGGCCAACCATCCCGAAGCGGTCGGCATGTTCTACCCGGTGCTGGATTCGTCGCTGGAAGTCAATGCGATGGGCGGCGGCGACACGGGCGCACCGCAGGCGTGGGTGAA
>JAYVVY010000195.1:0-2503 GCA_043786575.1 Ilumatobacteraceae bacterium | reverse complement strand
AGCTCGGACGGGTTCCTCACCGCCTGGCAACCCCGCTCGACGCTGCCGCCGTCTTCCAACATCAATGGGCAAAGTCGGCAGGTTGCAGCCAACGCATCGGTGGTGCCGATCGATGCCGACGGCAACGTGATGGTCTTCTCTTCGGTTCTCGCGCACGTGGTGATCGACGTGATTGGGTTCTTCGACGAAGCTCCGGGCGGTGTGGCCGCGGCCGGCCGCTTCGCGCAGGTCCAGCCGGTTCGGGCCGCCGACACCAGATCACCTGCCAGCGCTACAAATCTTTACTCCAGTGCACCGGATGCGGCCGAGACGATCGTGAACGTCCCGATCGCGGGGCACTACGGCATCACCTCTGCAAACAGCGCAGTTGCGGTGATCGTGACTGCAATCTCCGGCGATGCGTTCGTTGGCGGCTACGTGGTCGTCAAGCCGCATGGGGGCGTCGAGCCGCCTTCTTCGAATGTGAACGTGAATGGCGTTGGTGACACTCGAGCGAACCTCGTCGTCGTGCCCCTCGGGGCCGACGGCAGCATCGATGTTCGGTTGCACGACGCGGCGTACGTGCTGGTTGACGTAGTCGGCTCGTTCACCGATGCGACAGCGTCGACCAGCAGCCCGGGTGTGTTTGTGCCGCTTGCACCGACACGGATTGTGGACACGCGTTCGTCCAGCCCGTTCGGCCGGATGGCCGCCGGCATCACTGCCTCCGTCAATGCTGTCGCAGTGCCCGATGATGCGCTGGGCGTGACACAGAACATCATCATGATCGGCACCGACGGCTACGGCTATGTGACCGCCTTCCCCACTGGTCCCGCTGCGCCACCCGTCGTCAGCAATGGCAACGCCACTGCCCCTGGCCAAACACGAAGCGCTTTCTCGCTGACTGGGCTGGGTGGGGGCGCGTCGTCGTACTACGTGTCAGTTGGCACTCACCTGGTTGTCGACGTCACCGGGTACTTCGTCGGGGCAAGTCCCGCGTGACCTGCCGTTGGCTAACCTGAGTGGCGTGACACGGCTGCGCATCGCCCTCGCCCAGATCAACCCGACCGTCGGCGACCTTGACGGCAACGTGGCCAAGATCTGCGCGGCCTACGACGAGGCGGAAGCCGCCGGTTGCGACATCATCGCCTTCCCCGAGCTCTCCATCACCGGCTATCCGCCGGAGGATTTGGTGCTCAAGCCCGGCTTCGTGGCCGACAACATTGCTGCCCTCGGCCGAGTTGCGGCGTACACCCGTCGCTGCGCCGCAGTGGTTGGGTTTGTGGCCGCCGATCGCGACCTCTACAACGCGGCCGCGATGTGTGCGGGCGGGGAAGTGGTGGGCACATACCGCAAGCGCCTGCTGCCCAACTACGCGGTGTTCGACGAGGCTCGTTACTTCACGCCGGGTGATGCCAGCGACCCGTACGAGTTGTACGAAATCGGTGGCGTGAAGGTGGGCATCAGCATCTGTGAAGACGTCTGGAGCCCTACCGGCCCGCTTGCCCAGCAGGCCGCCGGCGGTGCCGAGCTGAACATCAACATCAACGGTTCGCCATACCACGCCGGCAAGTCGCATGGTCGCGAACGGATGCTGGCAACTCGTGCGGCTGACGCCAGCTGCGCGCTGGTCTACGTCAACCAGGTGTGCGGGCAAGACGAGCTGGTCTTCGACGGGGGCAGCATGGTGTTCGACGCCGATGGAAACCTGATTGCCCGCGCCGGCCTTTTGGTTGAAGAACTGATGTTTGCCGACGTTCAGATCGAACCCGTGTATCGCAAGCGACTGCTCGACCCACGGGGCCGGCGTACCGAGACGCCGATGGACGTCGTGCTGATCAGTGAACAGCCGGTAGCCCAGTCCGCCCCGATGCCGGTGCGGATGGCCGAGCTGCTGGAGGCCGACGCCGAGCTGTACGACGCCATCGTGCTGGGCACTCGCGACTACGTCGTCAAGAACGGTTTCACCGACGTGGTCGTTGCGTTGTCCGGTGGCATCGACAGCACGATCGTGGCGTGTGTCGCGGTCGATGCGTTGGGCGCCGACCATGTGCACGGTGTCTCGATGCCGTCGCGATACAGCAGCGACCATTCACGCACCGACGCCGCCGACCTGGCCGAGAAGCTGGGCATCGATTTCTTCACGATCCCCATCGAGCCGGCGTTCACTGCGTACCTCGACATGACGGCCGAGTCGTTCGCCGGCAATGCGCCGGATCTGACCGAAGAGAACCTGCAGAGCCGCATCCGCGGCACCACGCTGATGGCGCTCTCCAACAAGTTCGGATGGATGGTGCTCACCACCGGCAACAAGAGCGAGATCGCCGTTGGCTACTTCACCATCTACGGCGACTCGGTTGGTGGCTACGGAGTGATCAAAGACGTGCTCAAGACGCGTGTGTACGACCTGTGCCGCTACGTCAATCGGCGCGACGGTCGCGAGACCATCAACGAACATGTGATCACCAAGCCGCCGTCGGCCGAGCTACGCCCGGACCAGCGCGACGACCAAAGCCTTCCGCCG
>JAYVVY010000194.1:0-16771 GCA_043786575.1 Ilumatobacteraceae bacterium | reverse complement strand
CCTGCCCGACAAGGCCATCGACCTGATGGACGAAGCGGCCTCGAAGTTGCGCATCGAAATCGACTCACTGCCCACCGAGATCGACGTCGTGCAGCGCCGCATCTTCCAGCTGGAGATCGAGGAAGTTGCCCTGCAGAAGGAAACCGACGCCCGCTCCAAGGAACGATTGGAAACCATCGTCGACGAGTTGGCCACGCTCAATGTCCAGATGCACGAGATGCGGGCGCACTGGGAGAACGAGAAGCAAGCCATCGACGCAATCCGGTCGCTGAAGGAAGAGCTCGAGCAGCTGCGCACGCAGGTCGAGCGCGAGACCGATCTGTCGATCGCCGCCGAGATTCGCTACGGGCGAATTCCCGAGCTCGAGCGGCGCATCTCGGAGGCGACCGAGCACCTCGACGAGTTGCAGGTGGGCAACCGCATGTTGAAGGAAGAGGTCGACGCGGAAGACATCGCGGAGGTCGTCAGCAAGTGGACGGGTGTGCCGGTCAGCCGGCTCTTGGAGGGCGAGATGACCAAGCTCATCCACCTCGAAGACCAGTTGCACCAGCGCGTCATCGGGCAAGACGACGCGGTCACTGCGGTCGCGAATGCAATCCGTCGCTCGCGTGCCGGCCTGTCAGATCCCAATCGGCCAATTGGCTCGTTCATGTTCCTCGGGCCTACCGGTGTGGGCAAGACCGAGCTGGCACGCGCCGTTGCCGAGTATCTGTTCGACGACGAGAAGTCGATGGTGCGCATCGACATGGGCGAATACATGGAGAAGTTCTCCGTGACACGCCTGATCGGCGCTCCTCCCGGCTACGTCGGGTACGACGAAGGTGGGCAGCTCACCGAGGCTGTGCGGCGGCGCCCGTATTGCGTGATCCTGCTCGACGAGATCGAGAAGGCCCACCCCGATGTGTTCAACGTGTTGTTGCAGGTGCTCGACGATGGGCGGCTCACCGACGGCCAGGGCCGGACGGTCGACTTCACCAACGTCGTGATGATCATGACGTCAAACCTGCCGGGCGACCCGCTGGGCTTCTTCAAGCCCGAGTTCATCAACCGCGTGGACGACATCATCCGCTTCCGGGCGCTCACGCAAGACGACCTGTTGCGCATCGTCACCATTCAGGTCGAGCATCTGCGCAGCCGCATGGCCGATCGCCGCATCACGCTGGTCGTCACGGAGGCTGCATTGGCCTGGATTGCCCATGAGGGCTTCGACCCGTCGTTCGGTGCCCGCCCGTTGAAGCGAGTGATCCAACGCGAAATCGCCGATCGCGCCTCACTGCTGATCCTCAATGGCACTGCGGTCGAGGGCAGCACCGTCACGGTCGACGTCGTCACCACCGATACCCACACCGAGCTGAGCCTCACCACCACCTGAGCCCGTCGGCGACCGAGTTCTGGCTGGACGGGGATGGTTTGGCACCCTCCACCGCCCAAGGGCGGTCGACCCTGCCAGATCGGTGGTGCCAGCCCGCCCATGGGCGGCACAACCTGCCATCACCTCGCCGTCAGACCATGAAAGTTGAAAGCAGCACTTTCGCTTTTCATGGTACGAGACGGGTTGTAGCACTATTCACCTGATGGCCACGGTCGAGCAACTATGAGCGGCCTCTTCCTCGGCGATGCTGACTCGGCCGGTCGGATAGCTGCCTTGGGCGCGCTTGGCTTGCACGCTCGCACTACGTTCTCGGGATGGACAATCCACGGGTTGCACGATGGTGCTTTGGTCTCACATCGGCATTGGTGACGTTCGGCATACTCCTGCAACTGCAGGTGGCGGCCACCAATGACAGCGGGTATTTCGAGGCGGTGCCGTCGCGCATCATCAACGTGCTCTCGTACTTCACGGTGCAGTCGAACATCCTCGTCGCCCTCACCACTGGGCTCTTGGCGGTTCAGCTGAACCGCTCGGCGACGTGGTTCCGCGTGTTGCGTCTTTCTGCCGTCATCGGCATCACCATCACCGGCATCGTCTTTCACCTCGCGCTGAAGGGGCTGACGGAACTCACCGGGCCGGCCGTCACTGCCGACTGGATCCTGCACACCGCCTCGCCGATTCTCGGCCTGCTCGGCTGGGTCATCTTTGGCCCTCGCGGTTGGGTGACCAGCCGCATCGTCAAGCTCAGCGTGCTCTTCCCAATTCTCTGGCTGGCCTACACGCTGGTTCGCGGCGCTTTGGTGGAGGACCGCACCGGCCGCAACTTCTACCCGTACCCGTTCCTTGACGTGGTGGAGCACGGCTACGCGCGAGTAGCGGTCAACATCGTGCTGGTCGCCGTCTTGTTCTTCGTGCTCGCGCTCGGCGCGCTCGCTGCCGACAAGATCAGGCTGCGTGGCCTGCGCCACGCAGCCTGACCTTGTCGCTTAGGAACCGCAGAAGAAGTGGCCGGGCTGACCTGGGTAGATCGGGTTGGTGTTGTTCTTCACGTCAGGCTTGTACACCATGGCTAGCTCGCGGGCTCCGCTGGTGTTGTTACCGTTGACCTCGAAGGCACCATCAGTACGGGCCTGATCCTCGAAGTACTTGATCACCGCCGGGCTTTGGTCGCGGATGCTGACGTAGGCACCGTACGTAGCCGGGCACAGGTAGTAGATGTTGTAGGCACCCACCCAGTCGAACAGACGGTCACCGGTAACGGGCCCGTTCGACGCCACATTTGCCTGCATGGCGTCCTGGTCGTAGCCGCCATAGATGAAGTCGACGCCGTGGTAGCTCTCCACGTCTGCCTCCGCCCATGCCTGCCAAGTAGCTGGGAACAGGGCGTCTGGACGCACGTCCAGCATGTCGTCGCCGCGACCACCGTATGAGTGGTCGCGACCGCGGCCACCCCACACAGCATCACCATTTCCGACGTCCGTGCCGTTGGCGTTGACCGTGACGACGCCAGCACCGTTGCTGTCCCCGCCGAATAGGCGGTCGGCGTCGAGGGTGGCGGGGTTCGGGTCGGTGATGGTCTTGGTATACGTGGCGTTGGGATCCACGATCTCGCCGCCGCCGTCGCCGTCACCGTTGATGAGGTCGGCGCCGGCCCCACCGTGGATCCAGTCGTCGCCGTCGAGGCCCAGCAGCACGTCGCTACCAGCCACCACGGCGCCAGTTCCGGCCGTTTGAGTGTCGTCGTAGGCGTATAGCTGCACCAGGCGGAAGAGAGTCCTGGGCTGGCACACCTGCTCCTGGATGAACGGCTCGTTGGGCGAGATCGTCGCCGCTGCGCAGATGTCGGGGACGGAGCCGCCGTTCCCGAGCAGGTCCGTAGTGACCTTGCCGAGATCGCCGATAATGGCGTCGGAGCCGTAGCCACCCTCGGCGTAGTCGTTACCACCCTGGCCGAACAGCTCGTCGTGACCACCGTTGCCGGAGATGAAGTCGTTGCCGAAGGTGCCGACGCCGGTTGTCGCCGTGGTCATCCGAGTGTCACGGTTCCACTGATCGACGGTGGTGCCGCCAGGCCCGGGACCGGCCTGCTTGGTGTTGAGTCGCACGACCCAGGCATTGTCGCCCGTGATCGCATCGTCGTCGCCGGTGATGTTGTTGGTCGAGTCACCGTGGATGGTGTCGGCACCGTCGAGCAGGTTTGCACCAAGGTTGAGGCGGCTGTCGTCGATGACGCCGTCGTCGGCGGAGCCACCGCCAACGATGTCGTCCTCGTCCTGACCGCCATCGCCAGCGTTGAGTGCGTTGCCGAAGATCAGGTCGTTGCCATGGTTGCCTTCGATGGCGTCGTCGCCGAGACCACCGGAGATGACGTCACCCTTCCAGCCACCGGTGACGCTCTCATCGGCGAGGCCGTTGCGGTCGAAGTTGGGACCGGCCGCGGAGCCGACGAAGTTGTTGTTGCGACCGTCACCGGGGTCGGTTTGGGTGACCAGGTTCTGGTCGCCGTTGCCCTGCCCGAAGAGGCGGTCGCTGCCGTCGTTGCCGTCGATGATGTCGCCGCCGCTGGTCAGCGGGCTGATGTTCGAGCCGAACAGTTGCACGTCGAACAGCTCGATCGGAAGGCGAGTTGCCGACCGTGTGGGTGCCAACAGATTGCGGGCAATGATGGCATTGTCGCCAGCCACCCAGTCGTTGGCGCCGTTGCCGGTGATGGTGTCGCGCTTGTCCTCCAGGTTGTTGCCGATGCGATCGTCATCGATGACACCGTCGTTGGCGCTGCCGCCACCGATCAGGTCGTCGTCGCCGTCGCCACCGATGATGTTGTCGTTACCGTGGTTGCCCTCGGCGTAGTCGGTGCCAGCACCGGCGTCGATGAAGTCATCGCCACCTTGACCGAAGATCTGGTCCGCTTCCGTTCCACCCCTCAGGGTGTCGCCTCCGCTGGTACCGAGGGCTGGCGTGGTGGCCACGAGGTCGACATCGAACAGTTCGATCTGAATTCGACCGAATGCAGGGATGTTGCGAACGATGATCGCGTTGTCGCCGGCGATGAGGTCAACACCCTGGTCGCCTTCGACAACGTCGGCAAGGTCTTTGAGGCCGTTGCCCACGCGGTCGTCGTCGATCCTGCCGTCGTTGGCGCTGCCGCCGCCGATCAGGTCGTCGTTGCCGTCATCACCGTTGATCGTGTCCGCAGCGTGGTTGCCCTCGACGTAGTCGTTGCCGTCGTTGCCGTGGATGCCATCGCTGCCACCCTGGCCGAAGATGCGGTCCCCGTCTGCGTCGCCGGTGATGGTGTCGCCGCCACTTGTGAGCGGGTTGACAGCGGGGCCGGTCTCGACGTCGAACAGGATGATCGGCGCCGGAGCAGGCGAGGAAATGTTGCGAGTGACCAGAGCGTTGTCGCCCGCGATCCAGTCGATACCGGTCCCGCCAGAGATGAGGGTCTCGCCACCGTCGACCAAGCCGTTGCCGACGCGGTCGCCGTCGATTTCACCGTCGTTGGCGCTGCCGCCACCGACCAGGTCGTCGGCGCCGGCGTTGCCCGAGATGTTGTCGTCACCGTGGTTGCCCTCGATGTAGTCGCCCTCGTTGCCGCCGGTGATGAGGTCATTGCCTCCCTGTCCGAAGATCTCGTCGATGCCGTCGTCACCCGTGAGGGTGTCGCCGGCACTCGTGCCGAGGCCAGGAACACCCGGAGAGCCGGGAGCCCCGGCAGCACCCGCGATCTCCACGTCGAACAGTTCGACAGGAGCCCTACTGGCGGAGAGGAAGTTGCGGCTGACGAGCGCGTTGTCACCGGCAATCCAGTCGACGTTGCCGCCTCCGTGAATGATGTCGATGCCGTCGAGGAGACCGTCGCCTTCGCGGTTTGCGTCGATGATTCCATCGTTGGCGCTGCCGCCCCCGACGAGGTCGTCGTTACCGTCATCGCCATTGATGGTGTCGGCGCCGTCGTTGCCTTCGACCGCATCGGCGCCGGCTCCGCCGCTGATGATGTCGATGCCGGTTTGACCGTAGGCCCGGTCGTCGCCGTCTTCTCCGCTGATGTTGTCGCCAATGCCGGCACTGTCGATGAACAGCGTCACCAACATGAGGTCTGCCGTGGCGCCCGACCCAATGGTGGCGTTGTCGCCAGCCATCACATCGTCTCCCGGACCACCGAGCATGACGTCGGCGGCATCGCACACGCCGGTGGAGTTGTTGCCACCGACCATCCGGTCGATGCCACCCTCGCCGAACATGGTGTCGCTGCCGGCGTTGCCGAACATGTAGTCGTCGTTCGGGCCACCGTAAATGGTGTCGTCGAGGTCGTTGGCACAGTCCTCCGCGGTGGCATCACCGAAGATGGTGTCAGCGCCGGCGTCACCGAACAGCTTGTCGCCCTTGGCGTTACCAGACATTGTGTCCGCACCGTCACCGCCACGCATGGTGTCGACGCCGTCGACTGCCGGCACAGGGCTGGTCGAGTCGCCGTACATGGTGTCATCGTCAGCGTCGCCGTACATCTCGTCGGCTCCACCATTGCCCGACATCGTGTCGGCTCCTGCGTTGCCGCGCAGGATGTCGTCACCGTCGTTGCCGTTGATGGTGTCGGTGCCCTCCTGGCCCCACACCATGTCGGCATCGGCGCCACCGTTGATGGTGTCGTTACCGGCCGGTGGCACCGCACTGGCGGTGAGTTCGGTCAGCAACTTTCCAGCGCTGGGGTTGAACGAACCAGCAGCAGGGTCGCGGTTGATCACGCCCATGTCACCGAGGATCACGTCGAGCCCGCCATCGCCATTGATGGTGTCGTTGCCTTCCTGGCCGGTGAGATCGTCGTTGTCGGCGCCACCATTCATGGTGTCGTTACCGGCACCGCCGACGACGTCGTCGTCACCAGCATTGCCGTTGAGGGTGTCGTTGCCCTGGTTGCCGAACACGTTGTCCGCGTCGCCGTCACCGGAAATGGTGTCGTTGCCGAGACCACCGACGATGGTGTCGGTTCCACCATCTCCATTGATGGTGTCCTTGCCGTGGTCGCCTTCAATGTTGTCGGCATCGGCACCACCGTGGATGGTGTCGTCAGCCAGGAGTGAGCAGGTGTCCTCGTCCTTTGCGGGCCCCGTCGGGCACGGATCCTTCTCGGGGCCACCCAGAATCGAGTCGCCACCGGCGTCACCGTTGAGGATGTCCCGGCCGATGCCGCCGATGATCTCGTCGAGACCGTCGCCACCGTTGATGGTGTCGTTGCCGGAGTCGCCGCTCAGGCTGTCGTCGCCGTCGTTGCCCCAGATCTGGTCGTCGCCACCCTGGCCGGCGATCTTGTCGAAGTCGTCGCTGCCGTCGGCAACGGCGCCTGCGGTGCAGGTGTCGCCCAAGATCGAGCCGTTGCCAATGAGCTTGTCATTGCCGGCGCCACCTCCCAGCTTGTCCTCGCCGTCGCCGCCGCATGCGTGGAGCGGGATGGCGAACGGAATCGGCTTGCTGACGGTCTGCCCCTCGCTGGCGTCGTCCTGGGTGTTGGTATTGCCGACGTCGCCGGTGTCGCCATCACAGTCGTAGCCGGCAACTTCCGGAGCGAGAGTGCCGTTCGGCTGGCAGACGCCCGTGATAGCGCCTTCCTCGGCCAGGATGCTGTCATCGTGATCGCCTCCATCGCCGACCACCTTGTTGATGTGCGGGTAGTCCTGCACGATCCCGAAGGCACTGACCCGGATGGTGACGTCGCTGGTCCCTTCGGTCACTTGTCGAACCACGAACTTCTCGTCGAACTGGTCCTCGGCGAAGTCTCGGTTCCCGATGCGCGGGCCCATGTTCAGATATAGAACGTTGCCAACCTCGTTGGCCAGTACTGGCGGCGGGGGTTTACAGAGGTCCTTGGTGATGTCCTTCAGTTCCAGCAGCACGATGTTGATGATGGTCTGCTTGAACGTCACTGAGAACAAGAAGAAGTCGATCGTCACGAAGACGCGGATAAACGCTTCCAGCTTGCCGCTCACGTCGAACAGGCATAGTGGGTTGTGCAGGAACGTGATGATCTCGTCGATGCGCAACTTGCCGTCCAGGTTCTCTGGTGGCACAGGGTCGAGGAAGCCACCGTCGTGCAGGTTGAGGTCGAGTGTCGCTCTCAAACCGGCTTCAATGCCCACCTTGACGACCACGAGGTCGAGTGCAGCACCGACGGCTCCTTCCAGCACCAGCCGGATTTCGGGCGGGTCGCTGCCGTCGGCAGCGAGGTCGCCGATGTACACGCCGGCGAGCAACGCGCCGAGACCGTCGAAGAACCCATTGTTGGACGGGTCATCGTCGGACAGGATCTGGACAAGCTGACGGATGCCCTTGGTGTCGTAGCCAATCACGAAGCGGCCTTCGATGGAGGCACTGATCGACACCACGATCGACACCGGGATTGGGCCGATGGTGATGGGCCCGAAACTCTGGCTCCAGCCCGTTTCCGCCTTCAACTTGCCGGCGTCGAACTCGACGAGCGTGACGTCCTTACCCACCAGCAGCTGGAACAGTTGCGACGGGTCCTTGAACGCCGGGAACGAGAAGCCTCCGTCGGTGGCTGCAGCCTTGGCGAGGTTCGCCTTGAACGCCGCACCGCCGCCGCTGCCCAGGGTCTTGGTCCCCAACGCCGCCAGGACGTCGGGAGTCGTGACGACGGCTCCAGGCTTGATCAGCTGGCCCTTGACGTTAGCCGGCACCTCCGCCTTGGAGAGCTTCGACGAATCGAGATCGAACGAACCCAGCGGGATGATCAGGCTGGCTTCACCCGCTTTGACGTCGGTAGGAATGCTGTTCACCAGCGAGATGACATCGAGCAGTCGGCGGATCATCGTCAAGTCGTTGCTGCTGACCAGCTCGAACAGATCCATCAGGGTGACGGGGTCGAGGCCGACCAGTTCGGCCAACTGCGACACGCCTGGGATCGGCGCCTGCACCGTGTCGATGATGGGCTGCAGCGGCTTGGTGTAACGCTGCACCTCCTTCAGCGCTGGTGCCAGGAATTCGGAAATGAACGAGCCGAGGTCGAGACGGATGTTGTCAAACCCAGCGACCAAATCGTCGGACTGCATGCCGTCCTGGATGTCGGCATCGAAGCCCCAGGTCAGGCTGAGGTCGGCGAGCAGCCGTGGGATAGCCCCACCTTCGGCGCCACCCTCGATGTCGAGAGTGGTGGCCAGTAGCACGTCGAGGTCGATCTTGCCGATCAGGTGGACGTCGAAATTGGAGGGATCAAGGCTGTCCAGCATCTCGCCGAGCCCGATGCGGTTGTCAGTCAAGCTCGGGTTCGGAATGTTGACGCCGAGGGAGAGGTGTACCTCGTGTGCGTCGCGCCCGTCCTCGTCGCCGGCGTCGGCAGCGTTGATCCGCTCTTCCTTGTTGTTCCACAGCGATGCACCGATGAACGCAAGGTCGCCGGTGAGCGCAGGAGCTGCGTCGGGGTTGTCGGCGACCTTGAACGGCAGGTGCGTGGTGTCGTCGACCACGTCGACCTTGCCGAAGTCAACGTCGGCGGTGATGGCGATCTCGTCGCCGCCGGGGCCGCTCATCTGCGTATCGCTCATTAGGTAGAAGCCGTCGTCCAGCGAGATGCCGAAGCCGAGGTTGATCCGCCATGAGACCGTGCCGGTGAGCGTGCTGTTACCGGAAAGGCGAAGGCCGGGAACACCCCAGTCGAAGTCGGGCGTCGTTGCGGCCCCGGCCTGGCCGATGGCAATTTGCACCTGTACGTCGACGAGCTCGATCAGGTCGAACGGGGCGCCGGGGCCTGACACGCAGTCCTCCGCCGGGTCGGCTGCCGCATGCTTGCAGAGCGTCGTGACGATGATGTCCTCAGACTGCACTGGGGGCAACGTCACGTCGGCGGTGTGGAGGATGAACCGGTCGATTGCGTCAGGGGCGGCACCGTTGAGGTTGGTCCAGAAGAAGTCGCTGATCCCGTCCTCGATGCCGGCAAAGTCGCCCGCGCTGTTGAGCGTGGTAATCAAGTCGCTGAGTGGATCGGTGACCTTCTCCTTGAACTGTTTGGCGATGTCGGCGCCAGCGTCGAGCAGGTCGCCGATCACCGGTATCTGCACGTCGTACGAGGCGGCACTGGCAGCCTCGTCCACCGCTTCACCGAACTTCTTGATGCCCTTCGCAATCAGATCCCACACGAAGCCTTCGGCCGCCGCCTGCAAGGCGGCGAGGATCTGGGGGGCGCCGTTGACGGTGATACCGCTGAGGTCGAAGTTGGGGATGGTGACATCGAGGTTGCCCAGGAACTCAAGGTTCGGCGTTACACCGAAGTAGATCGGCAGGTGCGCGCACGCGAAGTCGGCAACGCCCGGGGTCGCATCGCCCACACAGTCGACGAGCGGGTTCTTGCCGACGACGGGGTTGAGGCCGGTCAACCATGCGGCGAAGCTGGTCTCGCCAACCCCAGCGTCGAGGTAGGCGCGGTCAGTGCCAGCAATGTTGTTCAGCAGGGTGAAGGTCGCGCCACCCTTCGCCACCAGCGCATTACCCACTGCCGGGCAGCCGTCGTTGATGGCAGCATCAGCGTCAGTGGAGTCGTCATCGGTCGCGTTGGTGCACTCGGCGAAGTTCGGGTCCACGCCCTCAGGGAGAGCGCCTACCGTCGGGCAGCCGTCATTGATCACGCCGTCGCCGTCGTCATCGACGGCGGCCGTGCACTGGGCGCCGGTCTCGGGCAGCAAGTCGGTCTCGCCGGCTTGGACGTCGAACGGGCCGATCGAGGCGCCGAACTCGAGGGCGGCCGAGCCCATTACCGAGGCACTGATACCGGTGCTGTCCAGCAGGAACACTCGTGGCAGGCCACTCACCTGCGGCAGGAAGTCGGCGTCGGGGCCGTCGGGGGTGACGACGGGCAGCTCGATGCCGAGATCGATCTTGGCCGACACGTTGTAGTCCAGCTCGACCTCGCCGTTGGCGTCGGCGGAGATCAGCCCGCCCAGCGACACCGAATCGGGCAGCACCAAGTTGAACGGCTGCTTCAGCTCACGCTCGAAGGTACAGCCAAGGCTGGCATACGTGGTCTTGTCGGAGCAGACCCCGATGTTGAGGTGCAGGATGATGTCGCCAGGGCTGCTGCCGGGCACGTACTCCAGGTTCACGAAGCCGGCGTGAAGGGACACGTAGGTCGCTAGTGCGGCCGCGTAGGCCTCGACTGCGGCCTGGTACGCCGCAGCGTCGAGACCACTCGTCGCAGGGGGAGTCGGCAGCACGAAATCGTCGACGCCATCGATGGCGTCGAGCGCTTCGGCGATGGCCGTCTCCAGTGTCAGCTCCAACAGCTCTAGCGAGCCGGCCGGGTTGTCGGCGAGCGAGTTGATCGTGTCCTGCACCACGGTGAGCCAGTCGACGAGGTCGGACAAGCTGGTACCGATGATCGGCAGCGGTGTGTCGACTTCACCGCCGGCGATGTCCTGCAGCAACGCCATCGCCGAGTCGATGGCGGCGAGGACCGTCGAGAACATGGCCAACGGATCGTTGGGGTCCAGGTTGAACGAACCGAAGTTGTCGTTGAAACTCCCATTGGTGCCCACGGTCGGAGTACCGGACGTCAGGTCGGGCCACGCAAACGTGACTTCGCCGGCGGCCAGCGCCGTGCTGCCGATGGTCGCGTTGGCATTCAGCCCAATTTGTGGGACGCCGACGTTCAGTGTCCCGACGATGGTGGTGCCGCCGCCAAGGTCGAGCGTGAGCGTGTTCGCTGCTGTGGTCACCGACAGTGCCGAGAGACTGTCGAACAGTTCCTTCAGGGTCAGCCGCCCATCCGTACCGCCACCGCTGAGGTCCACCCGCAGCATCGGATTCCCGGTGTCGGATGCACGGCGGGCGAGCAGGTCGACCGTTCCTGCGACATTGTCGGCCAGCGCCAACTTCAACAGGCCGATGCGGCCAGACAGGTCGAGGTTGGCCTTCACCGGCACATCGAGCGTCAACTCGGGACCGGCCTGTGGTTCGATGAACACTCGCTCGGTGATCGGGTGCAGCGCCGGGTCTGAGAGCAAGTTGGAAAGGTCGAGTCCGACGACGAGGTTGACTCCGTACTTCGGGGTGATCGAAATGGAGGCGCTACCGCCAATGTTGAGGCCAGTGATGCCAGCCTTGGCCAGCTCGTCGGCCACGTTGAGGGTGGCCTCCGGCGTCCTCTGGAAGAACGCTTCGGAAGGGTTGTTGATCTGGAAGCCGGTCACCAGCGGGTCGTCGCCGACCCGGATGGTGAACGTGACCGAGTGCGTGGCAGGGTTGTAGGCGAGGCCGAGGCTGTTGGAGGCGCCCGTGAGTGCCAAGCCGAGCTTGGCGATGATGTCCTCGATCGTGGCCAAACCCTTGGCCTCGAGGTCGCTCGGCTGCCCGGGGCACCCGTCGTCAACGGTGCCGTCACCGTCGTTGTCGAATGTGTCGCCGCACTCTGTGCCGGACTCCGGCGAGATTTGCAGGTCAATCGGGTTCTCCGGCAACGACAGGCCGTTGGCCGTGAAGAGCTTGGAGATCTTGTCCGCCCAACTGGCAAACTCGGCGAAGTTCTCGTCGACGAGCGGAAGGTCGATGTTGCCCAGCGTCACCTGCATCGAGCGCAGGCTGATGACCAACTGGGCCAGCGCGGCAAGCACGTCCTGCGGTGTCATGTTGGTGAAGTCGCCGAGGGCGCCGAGGTTGACCCCGATGACCGGGGCGGTGGAGTTCGTGAGGTCGTCGCTGTAAGTGACGGTGCCCGTTACGCCGACCAGCCCGGTCAAGGTGGACGACATGGTGAGGTTCATCGCTGCAGTCGAGGGTGCTCCGATGGTCACGTTGAACAGATCGGTGGCAGCGGAGTTGGTCAGCTCGAACAACGTCGTCGTGCCGCTGGCGTCCGGATCAAGCCAGTCGACGGCCACGTTGAATGTGGCGCTCACCGTGCCGGTTGCGGCGACATCGAGGATGCCCAGGCGCACGGCCAGCGGACCGGGGGCAAGACTGAGCGAGGCAGTGAGCGTCGATTGCGGCGGGTCGACGAAGAAGATGCCCGTCGACGGATTCGCAATGTCGAGGCCAACCACGAACGGGTCGGTGACACCGGCCTTGGCGAGCGTGAATGCCAGATTGACGTCGAGGTTGCCGCCACCGAGTGAGAACGTGGCGGGATCGGCCGCATCACCGGAGAGGAACTTCAGCGGCTCGCTGACCGTCTTGGTGAGCTTGAGGGTATTGAAGGTGAACACGGCGTTGCTATTACCGGCGTCCACATCGACGTTGATCTCAAGACCAGGGATGGTGGGATCATTGAGCGCATTCAGCGCGTCCTCTACGTTCTGCGCCGTCTTGTTCGTGACGGAACCAATTGCGTCGTCGATCTGCTGCAGGACATTGTCCAGCCCGAGACCGCTGGGGCCCGTAGGCAACATGTCCGTAAAGGGAAGCGCGTCGTCCAATTGGTCCAGGTCGTCGAGACCCTGCAGCGAACTCACGAGCTGCTGGATGCCGCTGGCGATTGCCTCCTCGGCACCGGAGGCCAACGCGGCAGCGGTTCTCACGCGCGGCAGCATCACGGCGGTGGTGCTCGCCAGGAAAGCCAGCACAATGCCGACAGCAACAGAACGGATGAAACGGCCGTGCTTGCCCATGATTCGCTCCCATCAAGCCAACGCGAACGTTGGCTCTTCCCCAAACCGGGTCAATGGCAATGAGTCACCAGACACCCGCGAGATACGAAAGTAGTCGCACGTAGCAGATTTGACAAGCAAACACTTGTCACCCCCCCCGAAACATTTTCTCGATGGATGTGGGGTGAGGTGCATCGCGAGGACATTGCTCATCGTTGGCGTTCAGGTCCGTGCAGCGTGGAAAAAAATCCGAAGAAAATGGTACGAAACGGGTCCCTGGTGCGTCTATGAGGACATGGGGTTGCGACGTGGCACAGTGTCCGAACCGATCGTCGTCACTGGACGGCCTCTGCGACGCCGAAACGGTCGGCTTCGCCTGGCCCGTAGCCGCCGCGGGCACTCGCACCTGACGGACCGGCAGGCGCTGCGGCTTTCACCGCCGGTGCGCAGGGCGCTGGGCGACCACTGGCGTACGCAGGGCGAGATGGAGCATGCCTCCGTAGTTGCATTCCACGATCTGGCCCGTCGACTGACGGCCGTCGGCGCTCCAGCGGCACTTGCTGACCGCGCTGTCCGCGCCGCCAATCAGGAGGCCGACCACACCCAACGCTGCTTCGATCTCGCCGGCCGTTACCTGGGCCAAAACCTTCTGCCGGGCCGTCTCCACCGACCGATCCGACTTCCGCGGTCGCGCGAGACAGAACTCGCCCGTTTGGCGGTGGAGGCCCTTCGCGACGGAGTTCTGAACGAGGGGCACGCCGCCTGGCTGGCCGCCCGCCAAGCTGAACGCGCCACTGACTTTCGGGTACGCGACACCCTGCTCGTCATCGCTCGAGACGAGGCTGAACACGCCGAAGTGTCGGCGGCCGTACTGGCCTGGTGCCTCGCACAGAGCGAAGCCGACGTCGTGACCGCCGTCGTCGCGGCGGCAAAGTGCTTGCCGACGCGAGTCGCATCCTGCGTCATTCCCCCCGGCGTCGATGCGGTCTCACTTGCCGACCACGGCCTCTACGACCCCGACGATGTCCACCACGGCAACGGCAGCGGCTATGCCTCGGTGCTGGCGGCGACACGTGCAATCGTGCCGAGGACCGCTACCGCAAGCTACTGACTATTGCATTAGCCGTTGCGGAATCGACGAACGGCAAGTGGGGCAAGAATGGCAGTGAGCGCCAGCGACCACGCAATGGAACCCCAGACGTAGTCCATTGGTTCGGTGCCCAACATCAGCGCTCGCACGCCGCGCACCGTGATGCTCAGCGGTTGCCGCTCTGCCCACCACCGCAACCAGTCGGGCATCGTGTCCGTTGGTACGAATGCGTTGGAGGCGAAGGTCAACGGCGCCAGAATCGGGAAGGCTGCGGCCTGCGCCGCCTCACCGTTGGCAACCGACAGACCGATCAGGGCAAAGAGCCAGCAGATCGAAAACCCGAACAGCACCATCAGGGCCACACCACTCGCAACTTTGAATGGGTTGGTGTGAGTGTTGAAGCCGACGAGGAAACCGACGAACAACATCATCGTCACGATCACGACGTTGCGGCTGGTGTCCGCCAGCACTCGTCCACCGAGCACGGCCGAGCGGCTCATCGGCAGCGACTTCAGTCGTTCCAGCAAACCTGTGTTCTTGTCCTCGGCCAGGCCGACAGCGGTGTTGATCGCCCCAAACGTGACCGTCTGCACGAAGATGCCTGGCATCAGATAGTCGACGTAGGGCAGCCCGGTTGCCCCGCTGGGGATAGCCCCGCCAAAGACATACCGGAACATGAACACGAAGATCATCGGCTGCACCAACGCGAAGACCAGCAACGAAGGAACTCGCCGCAACACGGTCAGGTTGCGCCACACCATCGCGCTCGTGTCGCGCGCCGCCCACAGAAGCCCGCCGCCTGCATTTGCACCAATCGTGGAACTTGGCGGCCGCACGGCCGCAGGTGTGGTGTTCATGAGTTGACTCCGCTGTTGCCGGTGAGTGTCAAAAAGACGTCGTCGAGGGTGGGTTCGCGTAGAGCAACGTTCACGGGCGTGATGTTGGCCGCGGCCAGTTGGTTCAGTGCATCTCGAAGGGTGACGGCGCCATCCGACATCACGAGACGCACCACCGTGCCGGCTGCGGTGGTACCGCCCACCAGCTCGGCCGCGGCAGGCGCAATGGTGGCGTCGGCAAACTCAAACTCAATCACCGTGTCGCCCAGCCGCGCCTTCAGTTGCGTCGCCGTTCCCTCCGCAGCGATCAGACCTTTGTCGATCACCACGATGTTGTCGGCAAGCCGGTCGGCCTCTTCTAGGTACTGCGTGGTCAGCAACACGGTCGTGCCGTCGGAGACCAGCGTCTCTATCACCGCCCACAGGTCAAGCCGGCTTGCCGGGTCCAGTCCGGTCGTGGGCTCGTCGAGGAACAACACCGGTGGATGGGTGACCAACGCAGCGCCAAGGTCGAGCCGGCGACGCATGCCGCCGGAGTAGGTACGTACCGGCCGGTCTGCTGCCTCGGTGAGGTGGAATTGGTCCAGCAGCTCGGTTGCCCGCTGACGGGCGGCTGCCTTGCCGATGTGCGTGAGGCGGCCGACGAGGACCAGGTTCTCGCGGCCGGTGAGGTTCTCGTCGACGGCGGCGTACTGCCCGGCCAGACCAATGTTGCGTCGAACCGCCTGCTGCTCGTGCAGCACATCAAACCCGTTGACCACACCCCTGCCGCTCGTTGGTTTCAGAACCGTCGTGAGCATGCGGACCATCGTCGTCTTGCCCGCGCCGTTCGCCCCCAGCAACCCGAGCACCGTGCCGCGTGGCACGGCGAGCGAGATCTGATCGACGGCGACCACATCATCGAACGTCTTGCGGAGCTGGTCCGCCAGGATTGCTGTCTCGGTCATACCGGTTGACTCTACGAGGCCTCAATGTCTGCGACGTTTCAACTGATCGCCTGCCGAGTAAGCCGCTCCGTTGATCAGGGTCGGTTAGTGATTAGTCGCGAGATGGGCGAGGGCACCGGCGCGAAACTTTCGCCAGGTGAGGGCTTGCATAACGGCCAACACGAGCGCGATGAGTGTCACCACGACGAGGCCGGGCAGGCGACCCCCCAACGCACACACGGCAATGGCGGCCACAATTGCGGCGAACCGCTCGGGAGCGAGACGGTGCACCACACGAAACTGAAAGCTGAGCAGCCCCCCGACGAAGAACACGATCGACAGGGCGAGTAGCCAACGGTCGTCAACCGAAAGGTGCCCCTCTGGATGGGGCACCAGGTGCTTGACCACCACCGCGTAGAGCACGATGCCGAACACGAGCGGGACATGGCCGAAGGTGTAGAGATCGCGAGCAAGCACGGCGCGGACGGAACCCTGAGTGGTGCGCAACGTGTGCTCACCAACATCGGGAATGAACGCAAAGTACGACCACCACAGCATGCACGCAACGCCGACTGACACGATGATTGCGAACGCGGTCACGCGATCGAGAGTGATCTCAGCGGCACTGGCGCCGGCCGCCACCAACACCTCGCCAAGCGAGATGATGATGAACAATGAGTGCCGTTCGGCGAAGTGCACCGAGTTGATTGCCCACTCACCACTGGCCGCGCGCAGACCGCCGAGTACGTTGAGCAACGCAGCGCCAACCCACATGGCTACCCGCAGATTGTCGTGAGCGAACGCGCCGATCAATACGACCACCGGCGCAATGGTTGCGAGACTCGCATAGCGAATGAATGCCGGCCGTAGCACCGGATCCACCAACGACAGGCTGCCCTGCATACCCAACACCAGAAGCTGAACCCCAAAGTACGACCCTGCGAACCACAGGCCACTGCCGT
>JAYVVY010000193.1:0-7682 GCA_043786575.1 Ilumatobacteraceae bacterium | reverse complement strand
CGTCACGTGGATGCAGCGGCGAATGTGTTGCGCCGGGCCAAGCCCGAGCAGCGTGCGAAGTTGGCGCAGCGGTCCAAGCAGTGGGGTCGTGCCGCCACCTCGATGAGCGTGGGCGAGTTCCAACGGTTTGCGGAGAAGGAACTGCGCGATGTGCAGGCAGACGACGGTGTCAATCGGTTCGAGCAGCAGCGTCGCGACGCACGGTTGAAGATCTGGAAAGACGAAGCGACCGGGATGGTGATGGGCCGGTTCGCGTTGGATCCGGAGAACGGTGCGGTGTTGATGGGTGCGTTGCGCAACACGGTCGAGTCACTGTTCCACGACCGTCAACCTGAGACCTGTCCGACTGATGCGTTGGAGCGTCAGGAGCACTTGCAGGCGCTCGCTCTGATGACGTTGATACGCGGTGAGGGCGCAGCGGCGGGGCGCCCGGAGATCGTTGTCGTCATTGACTACGAGACACTGGTCAACGGGCTACGCCCTGAGTCGACGGTGCGGGTGTCTGATGATGTTGATCTGCCGGTGGAGACGGTACGCCGGATGGGTTGTGATGGTGAGATCATTCCGGTGGTGCTCGGTAGTGACGGTGAGGTGCTCGACGTGGGGCGTGCCGCGCGGCTGGCCACACGGGCGCAACGTAGGGCGTTGCGGGCGATGTTTGATACTTGTTGGATTCCTGGGTGTGATGTTCCGTTCGATAACTGCACCATTCATCACTTGTGGTGGTGGGAGCACATGGGTCCGACCGATCTTGTCAATATGCGGCCGGCCTGTTCACGCCATCACCACGACCTCCACGAGGGTGGTTGGAAAGTCGTTGCTGACGGTTGGTGGGTAGTGATCACCCGCCCCGACGGCACCCAAATGCATACCGGCCCACCCACAGCCGACGCCGCATGAGCGCGGTGCGCCATCGTGATTGCGAGTACGGCGGAAGTCTCAGTGCGGGCAGATCTAGTCTCAGGCCAATGCGTGCCGGGCGATACCAGATTCGAAGCAACGTCATGCTGGCGTTCATCGTCGGTTCGTTCGCGTTGATTGCGGTCTCGTGTGGGGGCGATGAGTCCGCTCGTTCAGCCGGGTCCGCTGGTGCCGATGGGTCGCTCTGGGCGTCTTCCGACGCGACAGCACCACTGAGTCGATTGCCGTTGGCGGCGCGTGACGCATCGCCCTCGACGACGAGCCTGGTGGCAACCGGCCACCAACCGCCTCCCGTGCGGCCGACGACAGAACCAACATCCAGCACGGACGGCTCGCCTGCGGCGGCACCGACCGTGGTATCGACCGCGGCGTCGAGCACGTTGGCACCGCCGTCGGGACGGGTCACGATGGCGTGGAGTGGCGACGTATTGGCACACCGGGCGATTAATCGTGGCGCGCTCCAGCCCGACGGTACATACAACTACGCGCCGATGTTCGCGAACGTGGCGTCGCTCGTGAGCAGTGTGGATCTGGCGATCTGTCACCTTGAGTCGCCGGTCGGTCCAAACGGCGAGGTCATCGTCGAGCCGGAGCGAATTGCGGTGGCAGCATCGATTGGCGTGGCGCTTGCGTCGGCTGGCTACGACCGTTGCAGTACTGCTTCGAACCACTCACTCAACGGCGGTGTGTCCGGCGTGGAGGCCACGATCGACGCGCTGGCAGCGGCCGGACTTGGCCAATCAGGCATGGCCTCGAGCGCGGACGAGGTGCTGCCAGCGATCCTTGAGATCAACGGTGTTCGTGTTGCTCACCTGGCGTATGCGTACGGTTTTGACGGCGACAGGGCGCCGGCTGGCGAGGAGTGGCGGGCGAACCTGATTGACCCTGCTCAAATCCTGAGCGATGCGCAGGCGGAGCGAGCCCGTGGCGCCGAGGTGGTGGTGGTCAGCCTCCACTGGGGCTCGACGAGAGCAGTGCAGGCAACCGCCAAGCAGCGCCGGATCGCGGAGGTCATCACGGCCAGCGGTGCTATCGACATCATCGTTGGACATCACGCCCACGTGCTGCAGCCAATCGAGCAGGTCAACGGCGTCTGGGTCGTGTGGGGCCTGGGCAACCATCTCTCCAATCACCCAACCAGCAGCGAGTGGCCTGTCTCGACGCAGGATGGTGCGATCGTGACTATTGCCGTGCAACGCCGCCCCGACGGCACCATCGTCGTCGAGCAACCTGTCGTCTACCCCACATGGTGCGACCGCGAGCACGGTTGGGTCATCCGGCTGACGACCGAGGCCGATGACCCAAACCTCAGCGGTGCCGTGCGCGACGAGCTGCGGAAGTCACAGAAACGCACTGCCGAGCTGCTCGGCTGGTTCCTCGCTGTGCCGTGACCACGGCCTACAGTCGACGGATGAACCAGCCCACCCACTCCAGCAACGACACGGCCAGCAGCAACACGGCCAGCAACGACACGGCCAGCGACGACACGGCCAGCGACGACACGGCCAGCAGCAACACGGCCAGCAGCAGCATGACCAGCGGCGACGGCGTGAGTGTGGAGCGCGATGGCGACGTGCTGATCGTGCATCTCGATGACGGCAAGGCGAATGCGTTGTCGGCAGGCGTCATCACACAGATCTCTGCTGCGCTCGACCACGCCGAGGCCGACCACACGATCGGCGCAGTCGTACTGCACGGTCGGCCCGGTCGTTTCTGCGCCGGCTTCGACCTGTCAGTGATGCGCGGCGGTGATCTCGGCGAGGTGGTCGCACTCGTGAGCGATGGCGGCGAGCTGGTACGTCGGCTGTACGGATCGCCGGTGCCGATCGTTGCCGCGAGTACTGGCCACGCGCTGGCGGCCGGCGCGCTGATCCTGCTCGGTTGCGACGTGCGTATCGGTGCCGACGTCGACTGCAAGATCGGGCTCAACGAGGTCGCAATCGGCATGGTGCTGCCCGCCTGGGCGCTCACCGTCGCCCAGGACCGTCTCAGCCGCCGCCACATTCAGCTGGCGGTCGCGACTGCGCGGGTCACCGCTGGTCCTGGTGCAGTCGATGCGGGTTTCCTCGACTCGGTCGTACCCGAGTCCGAAGTACTGAGCACAGCGGTCGCCGCAGCGCACGAACTCGCTGCACTCAACGGTCGGGCATATGCGGGCACCGTCCTCGCCTTACGGGGTCCGGTGCTGACAGAAATGGCGCTGCAGATCACCGCCGACCGTGAGTCAATGTCGGCGCCCGGCGTCTGACCACGCTGCCTCGCTGCCGCGACGGAGCGCTGCCGGGCTGGTCGCACTTGCCACGCTGGGCCCCCGGGGGCCAGCCACTGCCGTGCGCTGGGTCCCTGGCGACGTTGAATGCTCAGCGAACCAACATCGCAAGTCGCTCGAGTGACGTGATGTTGCGGGTGGTGTTCGGCCCGATCAGCTTGACCAACTTCGGCAGCTTGATCTTGGAGTCGGTGAGCTTGCCGTCGATCAACCAGTGCACTTCGCGACCATGCACCTCAAAGCGGTCGTGGGCGGTGGACTGCGATTCGGTGGCAGCGGTGATGCCTGGGCCAGGGGTGGATCGACAAAACGCGACCATATGAGTCCAACCCCCAGGCGTAGGGCCGAACGGACGCACGTCGGTGGCAGCGATGACTTCGGCCGCCGTGCGGAGGAAGGTGGGCACCGGCCAGCCAAGGGCCTCACCCAAATGAGTAGCGAGCCGGGTCTCGTGGTCGCCGCCGCCAGGGGCGGTGAAGAGCACATTCCCACTGGCAATGAAGGTGGCGACATCGGTGTACCCCAACGATGCGACCTCGGCTCGGAGCCGGTCCATGGTGACGCGATGGCCGCCAACGTTGATGCCACCCAGCAGCGCAACGAATCGTGTCATGCACACATCCTGCCGCACCCGGGCTCGCGCGGTCGCTCCGCATCGGCCGGTGATCGGCTGGCCTGGCAACCTGTGGCGATGGAGAACTTCGCGGGCAAGATCTCAGTCATCACAGGAGGCGGCACCGGTATGGGCCGCGAACTGGCCCGCCAGCTGACCGCGGAAGGTTGCCACGTTGCGATGTGCGACGTGTCGGCCGAGAACATGGACGAAACGGTCGCGCTCTGCACGGCCGACGCGCCCGCGGGCACACGCGTCACCACGTTCGTCGCCGATGTCTCGCAGGAAGCACAGCTCGTCGCCTTTGCTGCGGCCGTTCAGGCCGACCACAACACTGACCACGTCAACCTGTTGTTCAACAACGCTGGCATCGGTGGCGGTGGCAGTTTCGTCAGCGATGGTCGCGACGAGTGGGAGACCACCTTCAACGTGTGCTGGGGTGGCGTCTACCTCGGTACTCGCACGTTCATGCCGCTGTTGGTGGCCAGCGAGGAAGGCCACATCGTCAACACCAGCAGTGTCAACGGGTTCTGGGCGTCGCTGGGGCCCAACATTCCCCACACCGCGTACAGCGCTGCCAAGTTTGCGGTCAAGGGCTTCACCGAGGCGCTGATCACTGACCTGCGTCAGAACGCTCCGCATGTCAAGGCGTCGGTCGTCATGCCCGGGCACATCGGCACCTCGATCGTCATCAACTCCGGCAAGTTCCTCGGCCGCGACCCCAAGGAAATGACGACAGAGCAGCTGGCAGACGTGCGCGATCGCCTGGGCAAGCGCGGCATGGACGTGAGCGCCGCCAGCGACGACGACCTGCGCGTTGGCATGCAGATGCAGGGTGAGATGTTCCGCGACACCGCGCCGATGACCGCCGCGCAAGCGGCGACGGTCATTCTTGATGGTGTGCGCGCCGGCACGTGGCGCATCCTCGTCGGCGACGACGCCGTCAGCCTGGACGCACTAGTCCGCGAGTTGCCCGCCATTGCCTATGACCCCGAGTTCCTCCCGCACCTGCGGTCGCGGGGGTTGTTCTCGTTCGCTATCGAGTAGTAGCCACGTGAGAACCGGGAGCGAGATAGACGGTCATACCGCCGACAATGGTGCGTACGACCTGCGCGCTCAGCAATGAGCCCGCGTCCTGTGCCAGTGGATTGCAGTCGAGGATGACCAGGTCGGCGGCCAACCCGGCGCGCAGCATGCCGCGCTGGTCCTCCATATGGCTCGCCCAGGCTGCGTCGCGAGTGGCGTGACCAATGGAGTCCGCGAGCGGCAGCGCGAACTCTGGCAGGTAGGCCGGCAGCGACGTGTCGCCCGGCGACTTGCGGGTGGCGGCGATGTACATGTTGGGCAGCGGTTGGTATGGGGCGGTCGGCGTGTCGGTGCCGAAGGCCAACGTGGTGCCATGCGCCAGATACTCCGGCCAGGCGAAACCGCGATGGGTGCGCTCGTCGCCCAACATGGCCACCCAGTTGGCCATGATCGCCGGATCGCAGTGCACCGGCTGCATCGAGGCGGTGATCCCAAGAGGGGCCAGGCGGGCAACGTCGGCCTCATCGACGTACTCGAGATGCTCGATGCGGTGGCGCGGGTTGCGGGTTTCACCGCGCTCCGCTCGGTGCCGAGCAGCAACCTCGAGCGCGTCGATTGCGGTGCGTACAGCCAGGTCACCGATGGCGTGCAGTGCGATCTGGAGCCCCGCTTCGTCGGCGGCGACGACGACGGGCGTCAGTGCAGCCAGATTCCAAGTCAGCTCACCGGGGTTGCCGTTCACATAGGGCGCCAGCATGCCAGCGGTGCAACCGTCGATGGTGCCGTCGACGATCAGCTTGATGCCTGCAACCCGAATCGGGCCCTCGCTGTGGGTGGCCGCCCGCTGCGCGGCATGCGCAATCTGAGCCAACTCGCTCGCTGTGTCGCCCGTGCGGTTGACCAGCCAGTGCCCAACGACGGTGAACGCCAACTCGCCGCGCCCGTGCGCTCGGAGCAGGGCGTCGAGCGCATTTGCATCCAACGCCATATCGACCGCCGCAGTAGTCCCAGCCGACCGATATGCGGCGAGGGCGGTGGACAATTGGGTGTCGCGCTCGGCGGCGTCGGCGACGTTCATCACCGGCCAGGCCAGGTGATAGCCGGCGTTCTCCAGCAGCAGGCCGGTGGCCACCCCATCGGCGTCGCGAACGATTCGACCGCCGATGGGGTCCGGTGTGTCGTCAGTGATGCCCAACTCAGCGAGCGCCGCCGAGTTCGCCCATACCGAGTGCAGGTCGTTGGCGTCGAGGTACACCGGCCGATCGGCGATGACGGCGTCGAGCATCTGCCGTGTCGGAAGACCGTCGGGAACAACCGAGAACAGCCAGCCGATACCGAGTACCCGCGGCGCGTCAGGGTTGACCGAAAGCCACTGCTGCAGAGTGTCGGTCACCTCGACAACAGATGCCGCCGTACGCAGTTGAGCGCGCAGCAAGCTGGCGCCGGTGCTGAGCAGATGTGCATGCGCATCGACGAAGCCAGGCAGCACGATGCCGTCGCCAGCATCGACTTCGGGGGAGCCGTCAGCAAGGGCCCGTGCCTCGGCGAGCGAGCCGACAAACTCGATCACGTTGCCTCGTGTGAGCACGGCTTGTGCCCACGGCTGGGCAGGATCGGCGGTGAACACGGTGCCACGAACCAGCAATGCCTCGTTGATAGTCATTCGTCGAGACTAGAAGGCGGGTGGTCACCAGGTCGCGTGTCCGCATGCGGGTAGGGTCGACGAGGCATGGCAACGCTGCGGTTCAGCTTCGGAACGATGGGCTCGGGGAAGAGCACGATGGCCCTCCAGATCCACCATAACCTCGCGAGCCGCGAGCTGTATGGGCTGCTGCTCACCACCCTGGATCGTGAGGGTGCGCAGGTCACCAGCCGGCTTGGGGTGGCTGCTCATGCCATCGAAGTCGTACCCGATCTTGATATCTACAAGCTGGCTGTGGACAGCTGGCCCATTCACTACCTCGTGTGCGACGAGGCGCAGTTCTACTCCGTCGAGCAGTGCGACCAATTGGGCCGCGTAGTCGATGACCTGGGCGTTGATGTGTTTGCGTTCGGGCTGATCACCGACTTCCGCGGCGAGCTGTTTGAGGGCACCAAGCGCTTCCTGGAAATCGCCGACGAGCGAGTGGCAATGCAGGTGGAGGCGCGCTGCTGGTGTGGCGCCCGTGCCACGCACAACGCGCGTGTCGTCAACGGCGAGATCGTCTACACCGGTGAAACGGTGGTGGTCGGCGACACCGGCGACCACGCCGAACAGCCACTGTTCGGCGATGTCGTGCGGTACGAGCTGCTGTGCCGGGCTCACTACCGCTCCGGCGATCTGGGCGAGTGAGACGCTCGAAGGCCCGGCCGTAATGACTGGGGTCAGTCGGGAATCACGCCGAATGCGCCACGTTCGAAGTCGGCGTACGCCTGGCGAATCTCGGCCTCGGTGTTCATCACGAACGGGCCGTAGCGGGCAACAGGCTCGCCCAGCGGTTGGCCGGTGAGCACGATGATCTCGCTACTGGCAGCGACCCCGGTGAGCGTCAGTGAGTCTCCCTCAATGACGGCAAGGATGCCCTCATCGACCTGCGTTGGACCGACCGTGAAACTGCCGGTCATCGGATAAGCAAGCACCACATGCCCGGCCGGCAGCGCCGTTGACACGGCCGCGTTGGCGGCCAGCGTGACGTGCGCATACGAGATGGGCGTACGCGTCTGGCCGGGCCCGAGGAGACCGAACAGTGTGCCGGCGATCACCCGGATGGTGGCGTCGGTTTCGGTGCGCAGCGCGTTCTGATCGGCGCGCAGATCTTGGTACGCGGGCGCGGTCATCTTCTCGGCGGCGGGCAGATTGACCCACAGCTGCAA
>JAYVVY010000192.1:0-6987 GCA_043786575.1 Ilumatobacteraceae bacterium | reverse complement strand
TCGTGCCCGACAAGTTCATCGCGCACGCCGACGCCGAACTCGGCTGGAACAAGAACCTCATCATCTACGGCCCCGGCGACATCTTCAAGCCGCAGGCCTTGGGTGGCAACTTCCCCTTCACCATGTCGTACGAAGCAGTCCGCGACATCGTGGTGATCATCATTCACGTGTGGTACTTCGGCCTGCTCATCTTCCTGTGGAGCGTGTGGCAGAAGCGTGGCGACGGCACCACCACCAAGGAAATCGCGACCAGCACATTCGGTCGCCCGCTGGTGAAGAAGACCTGACATGGCAAAGACCGACGCCAACCCCCCGATGATGCCCTACACCGACGAGTACACGCTCGTCGAGGTCGACGCGGATTACCTGTCGAAGGCCATCAAGCCCAAGCAGTTCATCCACATCGATCAAACCGAGTGCATCATGTGTGAGGGCTGCGTCGATATCTGCCCATGGAAGTGCATTCACATGGTGTCCACCGACGCCATCGTGGAAGCCACCAACACTGAGCTGCCGGGGCTGGACCCCAGCGACGAAGTGTTGTTCATCATCGATGACGACATCTGCACGCGGTGCCAACTGTGTGTCGATCGTTGCCCAACCGGCGTCATCATCATGGGCAAAGTGGGGGCACCGGCAGCCGCCGGCGACTCGCACATCCGTACCAACAGCCATGGCTATGCCTACGGCCTGAGGCTCTGAGGGAAAAAGAAGAACGATGGCAAAAATTCTCGACGAGACACCGCGTCCAACTGTCAAAGATCGCGTCAACAAGGGCGTCGGCGATGTGCAGGGCAGCCAAGCCTGGAACAGCATCTTCCGGCCCGGCAGCATCTTCCGCAAGGGCTACACCGATAGCCCGCGCAACCGCAGCTACGTGATCATGAACTCGGTGCTCTATCACCTGCACCCGGTGAAGGTGAAGCGCCATGCGGTCAAGGTCAGCTACACGCTGTGCCTTGGCGGGCTCAGCTTCTTCCTCTTCATCTTGCTCACCGTGACCGGCATCTTTTTGATGTTCTTCTACCGACCCACCGACGTCCAGGCATGGAACGACATCTCCAACCTGCAGACATCGGTGACCTTCGGCTTACTTGTGCGCAACATGCATAGATGGGGAGCGCACCTGATGGTGCTCAGCGTGTTCTTGCACATGGCTCGCGTCTTTTACCACGGCGCCTACAAGCCGCCGCGCGAGTTCAACTGGGTTATTGGTGTCGTGCTCTTGATGCTCACCCTGTTGCTGTCGTTCACTGGCTACCTGTTGCCCTGGGACCAGCTGGCGCTGTGGGCTGTCACCGTTGGTACCAACATGATGGGCTACACCCCGGTGCTCGGTACGCAGGTGCGTTTCGTCCTGCTGGGCGGCAAGGAAATCGGTGGCGACACGCTGCTGCGGTGGTACGTGCTGCACGTGCTGCTGCTGCCATTCGTGATCGTCATCTTCATGGCTATTCACTTCTGGCGTGTCCGCAAAGACGGCGGCATCTCAGGTCCGTTGTAATGAGAGATGTAGAGAAGGAGGCGATCGATGACTGAAATTCCAGAACACCTTCTGAAGCGAGCGCAAGCAGCTCGTGACAAGGCTGCCGCCGAGTCGGGCGCGCCTGCAGACGCAGCACCCGCTGCAGCTGCCGCACCGGCCGCTGCCAGCGAAGAAGCTGCCACCGATTCGCGCATTCCCGCGCATCTGCTGGAGCGCAGCAAGGCCCGTAAGGCCACTGCCGATGGCGGTGGCGGTGTCGCCGTGCAGGAGAAGGTGGCCAGCGTGGTTGCTGCTGCTCCCGTCGGTGGCGGCGTCCCGGTTGGCGCCGGCCCCGGCGGCCACACCCAGCGCCTGCTCACCGTTGTCAAGAGCGGCAGCATCCAAGACGTGAAGGCTTCACCGATCGACAAGGTGCACACCTGGCCCCACCTGCTCGCTGCCGAGTTCGTGGCCGCGTTGGCGTGCCTGGCGTTCACGTTCTTCTTCTCGATCTTCGTGAATGCGCCGCTGCTCCAGCAGGCCAACATCAACAAGACGCCGAACCCGTCGAAGGCGCCCTGGTACTTCCTGGGTTTGCAGGAACTGCTCACCATGTTCCACCCCATGGTCGCTGGTGTGACTATTCCGGGCGTGGGCATGATCGTGCTGATCCTGGCTCCCTACATCGACAAGAACCCTTCCAATAAGCCGGAAGATCGCAAGTTCGCAACCTCGCTGATGACGGTGCACCTCATGTTCTGGGCAGTGCTCGTCATCATTGGCTCGTTCTTCCGCGGTCCCGGCTTCAACTTCACGCTTCCCTGGCGTGACGGACTTTTCTTCGAACTGTGAGGCACGAATCATCATGAGTCCCGCTGTCATCATCGCTCTCGCCGTCGGTGCCATCGTCGTTCTCTTCGCCGTGGTGCTGTTGGCAACCGCGCGCAAGGCAGACGTACGCGGCGCCGGCGCACTGAGCCGCGAAACTCGGCGCCGCGACCGCGACGCCGACATTGACCTTCCAGTCGCGCCGTCGGGTAAGGCTGTAGAGCGCGCTGCTGTCGAAGAGCGCACCCAGGCACTGGTTCCGGCCGCTGCTGCACCGCCCAGCATCTGGATCCCCCCGGACCGCGAGGAAATCGGCTTCAACCGTCGCCAGTTCCTCAACCGCTCGACTGTGGTGCTGATGAGCACTGGTTTGTTGACCTTCGCGGCCGCCGGCTTTGTGGCCTTCCTATGGCCCACGGCTGCGCCGGTCTTCGGTGGCAAGGTCAACGTTGGCAAGCTTGACGACATTCTTGCGAGCATTCGGAGCAATGGCGGTTTCTTCTACGCCTCCAACGCTCGTTCGTACGTCACGGCGTATCCCCCCGAGGCAATCCCGAAGGCGCGTGGCGTGAAGGAGTACAAGCCCATCCTTGGCGGCATGGAAGAAGGCATCGTCGCGCTCTATCAGAAGTGCCCTCACTTGGGTTGCCGCGTTCCGGAATGCAAGAGCAGCCAATGGTTTGAGTGCCCGTGCCACGGCTCGCAGTACAACCGCAGCGGTGAAAAGAAGGGTGGCCCCGCACCGCGCGGTATGGATCACTTCGCTGTCACTGTCGGCGGCACCGGCGACGTCATCATCGACACTTCGACGGTCTTCGTCGGGGCATCGATCGGTACCAACACCACTGGTCAAGAGGCGGAAGGTCCCCACTGCATATGATTGCGCTCAACACAACGGCCGTTGCATGGGTCATCTTCGCCGTCGTACTGGTCGGCTGGATCACATACTTCTTCCTCAACAAGGGTGGCGCCCGCGCCGAACTCGGCTCAGAAGTCGAGATGGCGCCCAATCGCAAGCCCTACTACGACGACGAGGTACTGGAGGGGCGTCGCCTCGAGCGTGTGCAGATCATCGGTGTGCTGTTGCTGATCACCATCGTGATTGGTCTGCCGCTGTATTGGATCTTTGAACCAAGCCGACAGGCAGGCGCCGTCAGCGGCGAACAAGAACGCTTCCGCTGGTGGGGGGAGCAGTTGTTCGAAACCACGGCCAAGGGTGGCTTCAACTGTGCTGGCTGCCACGGTGGCATGCAGGGTGGCGGCAACCTCGCGCCGTACGCGATCACCGACATCGACACGCAACAGGTCACGGCGGTCAATTGGTATGCGCCAGCACTGAACACCGTCTTCTACCGCTTTAGCCAGGAGGAGGTTCGGTTCATTCTGAACTACGGCAGGCCCTTCTCGCCGATGTCTGCCTGGGGTGCCCCCGGCGGTGGCCCGATGACCGCGCAGAACATCGAGACGCTGCTGGTGTATCTGAAGTCGATCCAGATCCAGCCTGAGGGATGCCTCACCGACAAGAGCTTCGTTGAGAAGGCAGACCCGTACGTGTGCGAAGGCGGCGTGTTGCCGCAGCCGGATCAGCAGTCCATTCAGGACAGCGTGGACAAGTACCTCTTGGCAAACCCGGGTGCGTCTGAGGGCGAGGCGTTGTTCAATTCAAATCTCAACAGTGGCGCCTACAGCTGCGCACGGTGCCACACCCCCGGTTGGAGCTATGGCCAGCCAGGTGTCACGGCCCAGGGTGCGTTTGGGTGGAACCTCACCGGTGGCGCCACCAACACACACTTCCCCAGCAATCAGGACATGATCAACTTCATCAAGATCGGTTCCAAGAACGGCGCCAAGTACGGTTTGCAGGGTCAGGGCTCAGGCCGTATGCCCGGCTTCGGTCACCTGCTGACCGACGAGCAAATTGCGGCCGTGGTCGAGTACGTGAGGAGCCTCTGATGCTTGCAGCATTCGCGCCCGTGTCCGCAGGACTCATCGCCAACACGACGAAGATTCCGATTGGCCCCTGGGAATGGGAGCTGCGCGGCACGCTCATCGTCATCATGGCGGTCGGGGTTTTGTGCGGCAGTCTGTATCTCATTTTGGGGACCAACCTTGGTGCACGTCTCGGCTTCATTGTCGCGCTCACCGGCCTCGCGGGCTGGATGTTCATCCTGGGTGCCGTGTGGTGGACGTACGGCAAGGGTGTGCTTGGCGAAGACCCGACGTGGCAGCCCGTTGCCAACCAGACCGTGATTCGCGATCCTGGTCTGCTGCACGAAGTCGGCGTCCTTGACGCACCATTCACGCCCACCGCCGATCCGGTCACTGATGCCGTTGCGGTGCAGTCATTGCTGAACGAAACATGGAGCCAGCTCAACTCTGCCCTGCCGTCGTACGCGCAGGCCGGCTCGGCCGGCAGTGTTTTTCTGGAAGAGTCAGGCGCCTTCGCCGCCGGTGAGTTCCAGGTTGTCGGCGTCTTCGAGAAGGGTGGCGAGCGCGGCCCGACGTTTTGGGACGAACGCATCGATTTCCTTGCGTTCTTCCACAAGCCTCACTATGCGTTGGTGGAAGTCGCACCCTTGGTTCCTCAGCGCGAGGAACCAGGCCGTGCTCCGGCGCGAAGCGTCATCGACACCTCGCGGCCGCACGAGTACGTCTACATGATCCGCGACCTGGGTTCTCGACGGGTGCCGTCGGCAATCATCTGCATTTCGTCGCTGGTCATCTTCCTCACGTTGTGTTGGATGTTGCACACCCGCGACCGACGTGTGGCGTTGAACCGGTCGGCCAAGGCAATACCGGCAAAGGTCTGACCGTATGGGCCAATACCTGCCGATTGTGTGCCTTCTGGTCCTGGCGGGGCTCTTCGGCGCGCTGAGCTTCTTTGCGTCCAGCCTGCTGGCCCCGCGGCGACCGTCTGCTGCCAAGGAGGCACCCTACGAGTGCGGCATCGTGCCCAGCCGCGAGCCACCCGAGCGCTTCCCCGTGACGTTCTATGTCGTCGCAATGCTGTTCATCATGTTCGACATCGAACTGATCTTCATCTACCCATTCGCAGTCGACCGCAGATTCCTCGGGTCGTACGCGCTGTGGGAGATGATTGGTTTCAGTCTGGTGTTCTTTGGTGCTTTTGTGTATGTCGTTGCCCGTGGTGCGCTGGACTGGGGCCCGGTCGGCAAACAGCGTCGCCTGGACTCGGTCCTGTCCGCCGAGCGCACCAGCACCAGCACCATCCGCCGGGTCGGCCTCGAGGGCCGTCCCGATCTTGCGGAGGATGCAGCCTGATGGGTCTTGTTCACGACATTCAAGGCGACGGTTTCGGTGGCATCCCGCATAACGCCATTACTGCCAAGCTGGAAGACCTGGTTAACTGGGCGCGCAGCCGCAGTTCGTGGCCGGCGTCGTTCGGTCTGGCCTGCTGCGCCATCGAGATGATGGCCACGGGTGGCGCGCACTACGACATCAGCCGCTTCGGTATGGAGGTCTTTCGAGCCTCGCCGCGCCAGGCCGACATCATGATCGTGGCCGGTCGCGTCAGCCAGAAGATGGCCCCCGTGCTGCGCCAGGTGTACGACCAGATGATGGAACCCAAGTGGGTCATCAGCATGGGCGTCTGTGCCAGCAGCGGGGGCATGTTCAACAACTACGCGATCGTGCAGGGTGTCGATCAGATCGTTCCCGTCGACGTCTATGCACCCGGCTGTCCACCCACCCCCGAGACGCTGATTCACGCCATCGAAACGCTGCACACCAAGATCGAAAGTGGCGAGCTCTTGAAGCGCCGTGCGGCCACCGGCGCCGGTGCCGGCTTGCATGTCACCGAGATTGAGCGTGGCGCCCAGCCGATTCCGGTCATTCTGGGAAGTCGGTAACCATGTCCGACGTTGCCGAACCCGAAGTCGTCGCGCCCGAACCGCCAAGCCTGCACGGCGTGCCGCTGAGCGACAGCTGCGGCCAGCGGGTGCTGCACCCCACGCGGGCCGGGTATCTCAAGCTGATACGCACGCTGCTGGACGACACGTTCACCATGTGTGCCGACCTCACCGCCGTCGACTACCTCACGTTTCCGGGCCGCGAACTGCCAGAAGGTGTGACGCCCGAGCGCTTCGAAGTCGTCGTCAACTTGCTGTCCATCGAGCGTCGTGAGCGCATTCGTGTTCGCGTCCAGGTGCCAGCCGACGACGCCGTGATTGCGACACTCTTTGACCTCTATCCGGGTAGCGAAGCAATGGAGCGCGAGGTGTTCGACATGTTCGGCATCTCGTTCACCGACCACCCGGACCTGACGCGCATTTTGATGCCGGAGGATTGGGAAGGTCACCCATTGCGCAAGGACTACGACCAGGGGCGCATCCCGGTGCAGTTCAGCACCGACTTCGCGGCCAGGGAGCGTGCGCAATGACCGACATTCTCTCCACAATCCGCGACGGCAACGAGCCAGAGCAAGGCCTCAAGCCACGCAGCGAACTGACCGCCCGCGAGCTGCTACGTGAGGTCGGCGCAGTGTTGCGTATGAGCGAAGCCGACGCGGCCAAGTTGGGCGACATTCCGCTGGACCCTGCCGACGACCAAACCATGATCATCAACATGGGCCCGCAGCACCCCAGCACGCACGGCGTGTTGCGTCTGATGCTGGAGCTACAGGGCGAGACCGTGTTGCGCTGCAAGCCAATCATTGGCTACCTGCACACCGGGAT
>JAYVVY010000191.1:0-2533 GCA_043786575.1 Ilumatobacteraceae bacterium | reverse complement strand
GCGATGGCGGCGCGGGTGACAGCGAAGCACGTGGTGAGGTTGCGTTCGATGCCGTCGTGCCACTGGGCGTCGGTTGTGCTCTCGATGTCGGCATTGGTGAATTTCCCCCCAACGGCGACGAGGCCGGCGTTGTTGACACAGATGTCGAGCCGGTCGGCAATGCCGAGCGCAGCCGTCACTACCCGTTCGGGGGCGCCCGGCTCCATCAGGTCGGCCACGACACCGATGGCGGTGTAGCCCTGTGCACTCAGCTCGGCGGCACGTTCGTGTACACGATCGGTGGTGGAGCTGAGTACCACCGCTGCGCCGTCGGCAGCGAGGGCCTGTGCCGCAAAGAAGCCGATTCCTCGGTCGCTGCCGGCGCCGGTGACGAGTGCGACCTGGCCCTGCAGGCTGTTGAAAAAGCTCATCCGATCAAGTATTCCACGGCGTCGTAGAAGACCTCGCTGTGCATCTTGACGTCGTCGATGGTGTGATGCGGCGACGTCAAGGCCATGTTGTGGAACGGCGTCAGGAGCACCCCGCGGTTCATTGCCCACAGGTGCATGAACGCGTCGAGCCTGTAGTCGACCGCGGCGGCGGCGGCTGCACCGTCGCGCGGCGGCGGGCAGAACCAGTACTCGGCTCGGGCGCCGAGTTGCTGCACGTGCCAAGGCAGGCCGAACGTGTTGATCGTGCTCTGCACGCCCTCGGCCCAGGAAGTGGCTAGCGGGATCATGTGGGCGAAATCGTCGTCGCGCAGCGTGGTCGACAACGTGGCGCGCACGGCGGCCAAAGCGAGGGCGTTGCCGGTGAGCGTGCCGCCGACGCCGCTGGTGTCGACACTCTTGTCGGCGAGCAGTTGGTTGATGCGCATCGCGATCTCGGTGGTGCAGCCGTAAGCCGCGGCGGGCATGCCTCCGCCGATGGTCTTGCCGATGACGAAGAAGTCGGGCTCGAGACCCCACGCCGCTGTCGCCCCACCCGGCCCCACGCAAATGGTGTGTGTCTCGTCGATCACCAGCATCGTGCCGTACTTGCGGGTGAGCGAGCGGAGCGCGTCGTGGAAGCCGTGGTCGGGCAGCACGATGCCGATGTTGGTGAGCGCGGGCTCGGCCAGCACGCATGCGATCTCACCCGTTGCCAGCGCAGCTTCGAGTGCAGGGATGTCGTTGAACGGCACGACAACGGTGGTGAGCTGGGGGTGGATCTGCGGGCCGATGTTCCCGGCGCGGGTCACCGTGCGACCGTCAGCATCCATCGTGGCCAGCGTTTCGTCGACGCTGCCGTGGTAGCACCAGTCGAACACCAGCACCTTCGAGCGGCCGGTGAGGAAGCGGGCGAAGCGCAGCACGAAGCGGTTGGCGTCGGTGGCAGTCATCGCCATCTGCCACACGGGCAAACCGAAGCGTCGGGCGAGTTCGCCTCCCACCCACGCCGCGTCGGCGTTGGGCAGCATGGTGGTGATGCCGCGCGACGCCTGTCGGTAGAGAGCGTCGGCCACCTGGGGGAGCGAGTGGCCGGTCATCGCCCCGGTGTCGCCGAGGCAGAAGTCGACGTATTCGCGCCCGTCGACATCGGTGAAGTGGGCGCCGTGAGCCTCGTCGAAGAAGATCGGGAAGGCGCCCGGCCAGCGCGTCATCCAGGCCATCGGCACGCCGCCGAGCAGGTGAGTGCGAGCCTCGGCAGCCATCTCGGCCGAGCGCGGGTGGGTGTCGACGAAGCGCTGTTCCTCGATGGCTTGTGCTGCGGCCAGACGTTGTCGATCGATCATGGTTGACATGGTAACACGAGCGAATCAATCGTGAAAGTGAATTAACGCGAGCGATTCAACCGCTCAAGGATGATACGACGGCTGCTGCCGGTCACTACCGGGCGGCGTTGATGGCCTGCCACACTCTTTCGGCTGTACAGGGCATGTCGATGTGGCGCACACCCAGGTGGCTGACTGCGTCGATAACGGCTGACTGCACGGCGGGGGTGCTACCTATGGTGCCGCTCTCGCCGATGCCCTTGGCCCCGAGGGGGTTGAGGTGCGTCGGCGTCTCCATGTGCACCACTTCGAAGCTGGGCAGTTCGGCGGCGGAGATGAACGCGTAGTCGGCGAGGTTGGAGGTGACGGGATTGCCGTCGGTGTCGTAGCGCACTTCCTCCATCAGCGCCTGGGCCGCTCCCTGGGCCACACCGCCGTGGATCTGGCCCTCCAGCAGCATCGGGTTCAGTACCCGGCCGGCGTCGTCGCACGCGACGTGGCGGATATGGCGGACCTTGCCGGTCTCGGTGTCGACCTCCACGACGGCGACGTGGGAGCCGAACGGGAAGCTGGCTGCGCCCTGGAAGAACAGCGCGTGCTGCAGCCCCTCGGGGAGGTCGGCCTCGCCATGAGCTGCAACGGCCAGCTCGGCCCAACCCTTGGTGATCGACGGTGTGCCCGATACGTGGAACGAGGCAGTGTCCTTGTCGAGCACGACGTCGGCTTCGTCAGCCTCCAGCAGCTTGGCGGCCAGCTTGCGGGCTTTGTCCACCAGCTCGATGGTGGCGTTCCAGACAGCGG
>JAYVVY010000190.1:0-3518 GCA_043786575.1 Ilumatobacteraceae bacterium | reverse complement strand
GCTGACGGGTCTCGGTGGCGACCCGGCGCTCGCGCCCACCCCGGGAGGCGGCTATGGCGGCTCACTCGTCGTGGGTTCACGCGGCGAGCCGGTGCCGTTCACACTCACCAACGTTGCCTTCAACCCGGTGCGCATCACCTCGGTCAAGGTGTCGGGCTCGAACCCGGACGACTTCCAAGTCAATCTCGACGAGTGCACCCGCCGCACCCTCGACGCCGGCGCGCTGTGCAACCTGCAGGTCATTTTCAGCCCCACGGGGTCGGGCCGCCGCACCGCCAACGTGGTCGCCGTAACCGACGCTGGCGTCTACGCAACCATCCTGGTCAGCGGCGACGCTCGCTACGAGCCGAAATTGGCTGCTAGCAACACCACCATCATCCCCGGCTCGCGCGTCACGCTCACCGGCATCGGTTTTGCGCCCAACGTGCCGGTCACCATCTCATGGGGTGACGGCAGCGGTGCCACGCTCAATGCGGTCACCACGGGCTACGGCACGTTGGATGTCACGCTGGTGGTGCGGCCAACCGAGCGTGCAGGCAGCCGCACGCTGGTCGCTCAAACCGCTGACGGGCAAGCCGCAGTTGCTGAGGTCGTGGTGGTGAGCCGAGGTGGAGGGGTAACACCCGGCTCGGCCAACTGGCCCGGCCGCTGATCGGCGCTTCCCCTCGGTAGCTCGCCTATTGGCTAGGCAGGCAGCAAGAGGCCGCTGGCAAAGACATTTTGGAAGCACGTGGTCAGCGTTTGGTCGCCCTGGCTGGTGCAGGTGACCTGCACGATCAGCTCTTCACCAGCGAGTAGCTCGATCGGTGTGATCAGCGGTGCGCTGACGTCGCCGAAGATATTGGCAAGGGAGTACGTGAACAACGGCACGTCACCGCGCAGGATCAGTAGCGAGCCCTGATCCTGATTGGGGTTTTGCACGATGATGTCGGTGATCCGCAGGCGCTGGCCAGCGGGAACCTTGTACGCGGCGGTATCTGATTGACCAACGGGCACCGAGACGGAGAGCGGAATGTTGATGATGGTGCCCTCCTCCTTTTCCGGAACGGAGGGCAGCACGGTCACGCCGGTGAGGGAATCAATGGTGGGAGCGATGGTGGTGGTGGCCTCGGGAACAGCCTCACGTACTGCTGTCTCGGCAGCGTCTCGAATTGCCGGCTTGACGACACCGAACCATCCGACCAGGAGCAACGCTGCGACGGTGATCAGCCCAATGATGCGACCGACCATGCGCTCGGGCACCATCGGTGTCTGGACGAAGGTGGCGTTGCCGCTGGCGGTGGGGCTACCCGGCTGGTCGGCGTCGATGCGGAACGGCACGGTGCGGGCCCGTCGTTCCCATTGCAGGCCCTTGGTGCGTACCTTCATGCGGATGAGCGTGCTGCCCCCGGGCTCCACGCCGGCGGCGGGTGGGTCGAACTCGGCCTCCACGCGCCCGGACGTGTCGATGAGGTGCAGACGACAACTCGCCTGGGTGTTGCCCCGATTCTCCAGCATCATTTCGAACGTTGCGCCGCGGCGGCCGCGCAACGCTGGCTGCAAGACGTCGAGCCGACGGTCGAAGCTGCCGGAAATGTTGAGCATGGTCTCCGCGCTGCGCACGTCGTCGGGGTCGCTGTTGGGAATGATGCGGATGGACAGCGAGGTCGGCCCGGCGGTAGTGCTGGGCAGCAGCGGTGGGAAGACATCGATGTCGACGACCTGCTGGGTGCCGCCGAAAAGGGTGAGAGTGGCGGGGTTGATGGTGCACCAGCCGGCGGCCATACCCGCAGGGGTGAGCACGAACGTGTCGGTCGTGTCGCCGAGGTTGACCACCGTGAGCTGCAGAACTGCAACCGACCCGGGGGTGACGTCGACGTCGCCGCGAGAGAACCAAGCCTGCGCTGCCATCGACCGAGACGCTACCGGCCCTGGCCGCCGCGTTAGCGGAAGGTCACGCGGTCGCGGCCGTTCTTCTTGGCCTGCTGCAACGCGCCGGTGGCATCGGCCAACACTCGCGCGGAGTCGAACGCCCCGCTTCCGACGGATGCGCCAACGGAAGCGGTGATCGTCACGCTGCTGGGAATGCCGTGCCAGGTGCGAGTTGCAATCAGCATACGAACGCGCTCGAACACGTAGCGGGCGTCGCCCGGGGAGGTCTCGCGCAGCACCATCACGAACTCATCGCCGCCGAGGCGAACGACGGAATCGCCGCGGCGACAGACGCGCTCCAGCAGACCGGCAACCTCCTGCAGAACGCTGTCACCTTCGAGGTAGCCGAACTCATCGTTGACGCGCTTGAAGCCATCGAGGTCGATGACGCCTACGCATACAGGCGCGTGCTCCTCCAGCACCTCTGGCAGCAGATGTGCGAGATGGCGACGGTTGGGTAGGCCCGTGAGCGGGTCGCTCTCACTGATGGCTTCCACGCGCAGGTGCTCGACACCCAGGCGCACGTGCTCCCACCGGGCGGTGCGCTCGTCGTGGAGCCGGTGGTTGGCGTCTTCGAGGTTTCGTTCCAGCGCAGCGCGAGCTTCATCGAGGCGACCCATCTTCCACAACACATCGACTTCCACCTTCAGCAGGGGGGCGAGGTACTCGGTGTAGTTGATTTCGGCAGCGAGTGCCAGCGTGTCTCCGATGAGGTCGATGACGTCGGTGCTTTGGCTGGCGCCCCAGATGGCCATTGCCTCGCCGGACATTGCGACGACCTGCTCCTCGCGCATCCCATGTTCGGTGGAGAGAGCGCGTGCGTTACGTGCGTCGTCGAGCGCCGCGTGGTAGTGACCAATCTCGGCAAGCATCATCGAGCGATGTGCCATGGCCTGGCAGATGGCCATCATCTCGTGCCCGCCCTCAGGGTCCAGCGCGGCGGTCGATGCGTAGAGGCCGTCGTGGATCAGGCGACTGCGCTCATCGGGGTCGGGTTCGCGCTGCGCGGCGTAGTGGTAGGCGCCCGACATGCTGGAGTAGGCGAACTGGCGGTCGTCGTCGGTGTCGGCGAGTCGCAATGCGCGGTCGTACAGCTCGAGCGCGGCTTCCACGAAACCGCACTGGGCATATGTGACGGCCATGTTGTGCATGACCTGATAATTGGCGGCGTCGTTGGGCAGCCGATCCAGGATGTACACCGCCTCGGACAGAATGTGTGCAGCTTCCGCGAGGCGATTCGCGCGGCTGTGGTGGTCGACCATTACGCCCAGGGCGTCTGCCAGCTCGGGCAGGTAGCCCTCCGACCGTGCCTGTTGTGCGACCACCTGCGTGAGCGCTGCAGCGTCTTCGTAGCGCTCCACCGCAAGCAGGCAGCACGCTTGGCGAATCTGCAGATTGAGCTGGACCTGCTGGTTCTCGGCCGCGTCGGCAGCCATCGCGAAGAGGCGGCCAGCGTTGTCGAAGTCGCCCGCCTGGCGCGCTTCTACTGCCTGCTGCTCCAGCGTGGCCAGCACCCTGGTAGTGGCTTCGCGGCGTGCCGTAGGTCCATCCATCGGTGAAAGGTATCGGCGCGTTGGGGGGCAGACCTGAGGAGATCGTTACGATGC
>JAYVVY010000189.1:0-13555 GCA_043786575.1 Ilumatobacteraceae bacterium | reverse complement strand
GACCATTTGAGCCGGCGAGGCGACCGGGTCGAAGGTTGCGAGGAACTGGGTGGGCGCTCCTCGGAGGCCCTCACTGATGGCAAGTGCCCAGAACGAGTTCGTGCTATCGAGATGCACGACGACATCTCGATTCGACCAGCCTGCACATCTGCTGGGTTGCGCCCACTGATCGTCGGTGAGCGTTGCCAACGTCGCGGCCAACCGGCGGCGCTGACGAATAGCGGGTAACGCAATGTCGCGCGGGGCCCCATCCAGTGTGATCAGTGGCTCAGGGCCGTAGTCGGGAGTCAGTTGCATGACGCAAGCCTCCCACAGAGAGTCGGTTCGCGGCGGTAGTACCTTGTGTGCATGAGTGAGCAGCACACGCACGGTCACGATCATGGTGCGGCCGCGCTGCGTGCTGGCGCCCGCCATGTTCGCCCGTTGTTCATCTCACTCGTGCTCATCGTCGCCTTCCTGGTGGTGCAGGTGGTCGTTGGTCTGATCACCGGGTCCCTGACGTTGCTGTCCGACGCGGGTCACATGGCCACCGATGCGCTAGGTCTTGGTATGGCTCTGGCCGCCATCCAGGCGGCGTCCACCGCGCGTGCGCATCCGCAGCGCACGTTCGGTTTGTATCGACTAGAGATCTTGGCCGCGATGGTGAACGCGGTTTTGCTCTTTGGAGTTGCCGGCTACGTGCTGTACGAAGCGATCAGTCGGCTTGGCGATGCGCCCGATGTTGCGTCGCTGCCGGTGCTCGTTGTCGGCGTCATCGGGCTGCTGGTCAATGTGGTCGCGTTCCTGCTGCTGCGTGCCGGCTCCAAGGAGAGCCTCAATCTTCAGGGCGCGTACCTAGAAGTGATGTCGGACATGATCGGCTCAGTGGGTGTGATCGTGGCCGCAATTGTGTGGGGGGTTACAGGTTGGGCCTGGGTCGACCCGGTGATCGGTGCCGCAATCGGCGTTTTCATCCTTCCTCGCGCCTGGCGGCTGGGCGGCGAGGCACTGCGCGTGCTGGTGCAAGCTGCTCCGGCGAGAATTGACCTCGACCTGGTGCGCACGCAATTGGGTGGCATCGAGGGCGTGGTTGACGTGCATGATCTCCACGTGTGGACCCTGACCTCCGACATGGAGGTGGCGTCAGCGCACCTGATGGTGGCCGCTGGCACCGATTCGCACGCTGTGCTCGATCAGGCTCGTTCGCTGCTGGCGGCAAACCACGGCCTCACCCACGCAACGCTGCAGGTGGAACCCGACGACCATACTGGCTGCGAGGAAATGAGCTGGTAGTGCAACCCCCTGAGGCTGATGGGGGCAAGAGGGCGAGCCGGGACAACGTGTACTGTCCGCTCCATGCAGACGCGGATTTTGGGCAACGGTTTGGAAGTGTCGGCACTTGGTCTCGGGTGCATGGGAATGAGCGCCTCGTACGGTCCGCCTGCGGACCGGGGCGAGATGATTGCGTTGTTCCGCACCGCTGTCGACCTGGGCGTGACGTTCTTTGATACTGCCGAGGCGTACGGCCCGTTCGTGAACGAGGAGCTTGTCGGAGAGGCGTTAGCGCCCGTACGCGGTCGTGTCGTGATTGCCACCAAATTCGGGTTGGTGGGCACCGACAAGTTTCCGCATGGCAGTAGCCACCCCGACGTCATTCGGGCGACGACCGAAGCGTCGCTACGGCGCCTTGGTGTCGAAAAGATCGACGTGCTGTACCAGCATCGTGTGGACCCGGACGTACCGATCGAGGATGTGGCGGGCACCGTCAAGGAGCTGATCGAGGCCGGGAAGGTCGGCCACTTCGGCATGTCGGAGGCGGCGGCAAGCACGGTTCGTCGCGCGCACGCTGTGCAACCAGTTACCGCCGTGCAAAGCGAGTACTCGCTGTGGTGGCGGCGTCCGGAGGACGAGCTGTTGGCGACGCTGGAGGAGCTGGGTATCGGGTTCGTGCCATTCAGTCCGCTCGGCCGCGGGTTCCTGACGGGTGCCATCGACGAGAACACCACGTTCGCCAGCGACGACTTCCGCAACATCATCCCGCGGTTCACGCCCGCGGCGCGCAGCGCGAATCAGAGCCTTGTTGATTTGCTGAAAAGCATCGCTCAGCGCAAGCACGCGACTGCGGCGCAGATAGCGCTTGCCTGGCTGCTTGCCCAGAGGCCGTGGATCGCGCCCATCCCGGGAACCACAAAGGTCACCCGTTTGCAGGAGAACTTGGGCGCCGTTGAGATTGACCTCACATCCGCCGATCTCGCCGAGATCGAGGCCGCTGCGCAACTGATCACGGTCGAGGGCGACCGCTACCCCGATGCGCTGGAAAGGCGCACCAACCTGTAACACGTCTGTGCACTTTCGCTCGCCGAGCGAACGAAAGTGCACACACGGACTTTGTCTTAGGCGAGGTCGAACCGGTCGGCGTTCATGACCTTGTTCCACGCTGCCACGAAGTCGGTGAGGAACTTCTCCGACGCATCGCTCGCGCCATACACCTCGGCGATTGCCCGCAGCTGCGAGTTCGAACCGAAGACCAGATCGTTACGAGTGCCCGTCCACTTCATCGCACCACTGGCGCGGTCGCGACCCTCGAACATGTCAGCGGAGCCGGACGTCGGCTTCCACTCGGTCGCCATATCAAGCAGGTTGACGAAGAAGTCGTTGCTGAGCGTGCCGACCCGGTCGGTGAGCACTCCGTGCGTCGAGCCACCAGCGTTGGCGCCGAGAACCCGCAGACCGCCCACGAGCACAGTCATCTCCGGGGCGCTGAGCCCGAGCAACTGCGCCCGATCAACCAACAACGCCTCGGCAGGCAACACGTGGCCCTTGCCGAGGTAGTTGCGGAACCCATCAGACGCGGGTTCAAGCTGTGCGAACGAGTCGGCGTCAGTCTGCGCTTGCGAGGCATCGCCGCGGCCGGTGGTGACCGGCACGGTAATGGTGTGGCCAGCTGCTGCGGCTGCTGTCTCAATGGCTGCGGCGCCACCGATGACGATGAGGTCGGCGATGGATACTGCGGTGCCCGAGTGAGCTTGCACGGTCTCCAGAACGCCCAGAACTCGGCGCAGCTCAGCGGGGTCGTTGACTTCCCACTCGATCTGCGGTGACAGCCGCACGCGCCCGCCGTTGGCGCCACCGCGCTTGTCGCTGCCGCGGAACGTCGATGCCGATGCCCACGCCGCTGACACCAGGTCGGACACGCTGAGGCCGGAGGCCAAGATGGCCTCCTTGAGAGCGGCGATGTCTGCACTGCTGAGGGCGCTGCCGGCGGGAATCGGGTCCTGCCAGATCAATTCCTCGGTGGGCACTTCCGGGCCGAGGTAGCGAGACACGGGGCCCATGTCGCGGTGGGTCAGCTTGTACCACGCACGAGCGAACGCATCGGCGAACGCGGCCTGATCCTGGTGGAAGCGACGCGAGATGGGCTCGTAGATCGGGTCCATGCGCAGCGCCATATCGGCGGTGGTCATCATCGGCGCGTGGCTGCGAGCCGTGTCGTGCGCATCGGGCACGGTGCCTTGCGCTTCGGGGTTCGAAGGGGTCCACTGCTGTGCGCCGGCGGGGCTGTGGGTGAGCACCCAGTCGAAGCCGAACAGCGTGTCGAAGTAGGTGTTGTCCCACGTGATAGGCGTGCGGGTCCAGGCACCTTCAATGCCGCTGGTGGTGGTGTCCACGCCCTTGCCGGTGCCAAGAGCGTTGATCCAGCCATGGCCCATCTGCTCGATGGGTGCACCCTCGGGCTCGGGGCCAACGAGGGCCGGGTCGCCGGCGCCGTGCGCCTTACCGAACGTGTGGCCGCCGGCGACGAGGGCAACTGTCTCCTCGTCGTCCATGGCCATGCGGGCGAAGGTCTCGCGGATGTCGCGACCGGAGGCAACCGGGTCGGCGACGCCATTCGGGCCTTCCGGGTTGACGTAGATGAGGCCCATCTGAACGGCGCCCAGCGGGTTCAGCAGCTCGCGGTCTCCGTGGTAACGCTCGTCGCCCAGCCAGGTGGTCTCCGGGCCCCAGTAGATGTCTTCCTCGGGCTCGAACACGTCCTCGCGACCACCGGCGAAGCCGAAGGTCTCGAAGCCCATCGTCTCCATGGCGACGTTGCCGGCCAGCACCATCAGGTCTGCCCACGACAGCTTGCGGCCGTACTTCTGCTTGATCGGCAGCAACAGCGTGCGCGCCTTGTCGAGGTTGCCGTTGTCGGGCCAGCTGTTCAGCGGCGCGAAGCGCTGCGTGCCACTGGAGGCACCGCCGCGACCGTCCTGGATGCGATAGGTGCCGGCGCTGTGCCACGCCATACGGACGAAGAACGGGCCGTAGTGGCCGTAGTCGGCGGGCCACCACTCCTGCGAGTCGGTCATCAGCGTCGCGAGATCTGCCTTGACGGCGGCGAGGTCGAGCGTCTTGAACTCGGCGGCGTAGTCGAAGCCGGCGCCCAACGGGTTGCCGGCCGGCGTGTTCTGGTGGAGCATCTTGAGGCTCAGTTGGTTCGGCCACCAGTGCTGGTTGGCGGTGGCGCCAACGGCGGTGTGTGCCGAGTTGGGGCCTGCCATGACCGGGCACACTGCCGGGCCGTCGTTGATCTCAAGGACATTGCCTTCGTCGGTGTGTTCGTGCTCAGTCATTGCTGCTCCTTGGTGAGAGATAGTTGTGACGCGGATTCGGATGGGGAAGTTGTGGACAAGCGACAGGCGGGGCAGCGGCCCCAGTAGATGACTTCGGCTTCGTCGATCTCGAAGCCGTGGTCATCGTCGGCGGTGAGGCACGGAACTGACCCGACTGCGCAGTCGATGTCGAACATGCTGCCACAGCTGCGACAGATCAAATGATGGTGGTTGTCGCCAACGCGATCCTCGAACCGAGCAGCCGAGCCGGCGGGCTGAATGCGGCGGATGAGGTTCTTGTCAACGAGCACGCCGAGCGTGTCGTACACGGCTTGGCGCGAGATGGTGCCGATAACAGCGCGCACGTCGTCGGCCAGATCATCGGCGGTGGCGTGCGGACGCTCGGACAGTGCGCGCATGATGGCTAACCGCTGTGCGGTCACTTGTACTCCGTGCTGGCGGAGCAGTTGTTCTACTCCGCCGGTCGCGTCAATCACGGACGGCATTCAATCACCGATTCTGGACTCAGTCAACTATTAGACCGATACCGGATGAATTCATTCCCGCAGCGAACGTTGACGCAGGCGGTCCGTCGGTGTGTCGCGGATCAGGGCTGCCGTCTCGTTCGATACCGGCGTTATCAGCAGGCCGCACACCAGGTCGATGAGGTGGTTGGTGAAGAGTCGATGGTCGGCCCGACTATGCCGCTCCTTCGCGCGTGACCCGAGCTCGTTGTGCGCGAACCGAATCGCGGTGAACCGTCGATGGAGCGGGCGACCTACCGCTGACGGCGGCAGGAACGGCTCGACGATCTGGCTCCAGCGCACCAGGCTGGGTCGCTGCGTCACTAGATCAACTACCCCGCGGAAGTGTGTGGGGCGTGCCACCAGCTCGGCGGTCAGCTGCAGGTACTCCGCACCCTTCGCCGAACGCAACAGGTCGGCCAGAGGTATCACCAGCGCAGCAGCGACGGGGCGGAGCTGATTTCGAGCGCTGACCTCGTCGAGCAGTTCGTCTCGGTGTTGATCAACCAATTCCCCGTGGCGGTTCAGCAGGTCGCGCAGCAATCCCTGGCGGTCGTGGAAGTGGTACTGCAGTGCGTTTGTGTTTCGTTGATCCGCCGCACGCGTGATCTCGCGCATCGAGGGCTGCTCGAACCCTTGCTCAGCGAACAGCTCCAGTGCCGCGTCAAGCAGTGCGGTGCGCGTGTCTGTCACTCGTTGCCGACGATGTGTTCCAGCGCGTCGGCGAACTTGCTGCGAGCGGTTTCCCGTCGGGTGGGAAGGTGGCCGCTGGGAAACAACGTGTCGACTGCCTTGTGCTCGCGCAACACCTGGCGAGCAACCGTGATCTTGTGCACCTCGGTAGGCCCGTCGGCGATTGCCATCACTTCCGCGGCAACCATCATCCCAACGAACGGCATTTCGTTGGATACGCCGAGCGCGCCGTGGAGGTGCATCGCTCGCATGACGACGTCGTGGTACACCTTCGGCATTGCCACCTTGACAGCCGCAATGTCCTTGCGAACCCGCATGTAGTCCTGGTGCTCGTCGATCAGCCACGCGGTGCGCAGCACAAGGAGACGGAACTGTTCGATCTCGATCCAGCTGTCGGCAATCTGCTCCTGCACCACGCCGAGGGAGGCGAGCGGGCCCGTACGCGTCTGACGGCTGAGGGCGCGTTCGCACATCATGTCGAAGGCCTTGCGGACCTGCGCAATAGTGCGCATCGCGTGGTGAATGCGGCCACCGCCCAGACGAGTCTGCGCGATTGCGAACGCCTGGCCCTCGCCGCCCAGCACATGGTCGGCTGGCACCCGCACCTCTGTGTAGCGCACGTAGCCGTGCGAGCCATGGCCCTCCGGTTCGCCACCAACGCCGACGTTGCGGACGATCTCGACGCCCGGTGTCTCGGCGGGCACGACGAACATGCTCATGCCTTGGTACGCGCTGACATCGGGGTCGGTGACGGCCATCACGATGTAGAAGCTGGCGAAGCGAGCGTTGGACGAGAACCACTTCTCACCGTTGATCACCCATTCCTCGCCGTCGCGAACAGCGCGAGTGGTGAACAGTGTCGGGTCCGCACCGGCATGGGGCTCGGTCATCGAGTAGCACGAGGAAATCAGGCCGTCGAGCAACGGCTGCAGGTACTTCGCCTTCTGCTCATCGGTGCCGTAGTGAGCGAGGATCTCCGCGTTGCCCGAGTCGGGTGCCTGGCAGCCGAACACCGACGGCGCCCAGCGACTACGACCCAGCAGCTCGTTGAGCAGTGCCAACTTGAGCTGGCCGTAGCCCTGCCCGCCCAGCTCCGGGCCAAGGTGCGCGGCCCACAATCCCTGGTCGCGCACCTGCTGCTGCAGCGGGCGAACGGTCGCCAGTGCGCGCAGGTCTGACTTGTCGTACGGGTCGCCCAGCACGAAGTCCAGAGGCTCGACTTGTTCGGTGAGGAACGTGTCCACCCAGTCGAGCTTCACTTGATACGTAGCGTCAGTTTTGAAGTCCCAGGTCATGTCGTCGATAGTGACGCACGTACGCGAATAACGCAAGTGCGTTACTTTCCTGTCGCTTCGACTCTGTCCGCGACTCGTCGAGGTGGCACGCTTCGCTCATGACGACACGACTGAGTGGAACCGGCATCTGGAGCGGCGCGCTGCGCTACGGCGATTCGGCGACGGCAGCAACGATGTCCACCGAGCTGGAGTCGCTGGGCTACTCGGCCCTTTGGCTTCCCGACGTGGGCGGCAAGCTCTTTGAGTCGCTGGGCAACGTGCTGGGCGCGACCAACACCGTGACAATCGCGACGGGAATCTTGAACGTGTGGATGCACCCGCCCGAAGTCGCCGCGGCCGAGCATGCAACGCTGCAGGCAGCCCACGGCAACCGGTTCCTTTGCGGCCTCGGTATCGGCCACCGACCGTTCATCGACATGGTCATCGCGCCGGGCACCTACCAGAACCCGGTAGAGACGATGGCGGGCTATCTCGACGGCCTCGACGCCGCCGAGACTCCGTTGGCGCAGAGCGACCGCGTCCTCGCGGCATTGGGCCCGAAGATGCTCGAGCTTGCCCGCACGCGCACTGCTGGTACTCACCCGTATCTGGTGACGCCGGAGCTGACTGCGAAGGCACGCGCCGGCATTGGCCCGGACCTGCTTGTCGCCAGCGAACAGGGCGTCGTGTTGGACACCAATCCCTCGTCCGCACGTGCTACGGCGCGACTGCATCTCAAGACGTATCTGGGGCTGCCGAACTACTCGAACAACTGGAAGCGTCAAGGGTTCACGGATGACGACTTGGCCGATGGCGGCAGCGACCGTCTGGTCGATGCCTTGGTCGTGTGGGGCGACGAGGCGACGATCGCGGCGCGGGTGCAAGAGCAGCGCGACGCGGGCGCCGACCACGTGTGCATTCAGGTCCTGACTGACGACCCGGCCGGGTTTCCCATCGAGCAGTGGCGGGCGTTGGCCCCGGCGCTCATCAGCTGATCCGCTGTGGCACCTTCCTGAGACTCAGGGCTCGACGGTGGCATGGGGGTGAGCCATCGAGCGCAGGAGCTGCTCGATGAACCGCTGCCATGCCACACCATCGGGCGCGTGCTGGCCGGCGCCGCGCTGCACCAGCAAGCCCAAGTGCAGCGTCTGCATCAGGTACACCAGCGAGTCGAAGTCTGCATCGGGGCTGGCCGAGCCGTCTACCGAGGCGCGTTCGATGAGTGGCGCCGCGATAGTCACTCGCCAGCGCTTGCGCATCTCGGCGATTGCGGCGGCAAGCACCGGCTCACGTCGCGCCGCAATGAACGCCTCCAGGTGCATTGCCTCTTGGTCGTCGAGTGGCTGGTCGGCCCGGCTGGATTCGGCCAGCATTTCCGCAACGGGTTGCTCGCTGAACCTGCTGGCAAGCGAGTTTTGTTCGACTTCGGCCAGGACGGCGGCGAGTAGCAGGTCGTCCTTCGATGCAAATCGCCCGTAGACCGCGCCGCTGGAGAGGCCGGACTCGCGAACGATGTCCATGATTCTCGTACCGTCGTAACCCTTCGACGCGAACACGCGACCAGCCGCAGCCAGCAGCTGGTCGCGGAGGGGATCGCTTCCCGGTTCGAGGGCGGGCTCGCTGTTCAGGTGGCTACTTCGAGGATGCGAATGGGCAGCTCGCGCGGGCCACGGATCTGACCGCCGCTCCAGCGGGTATCGCCAGCCAGCTCGAAGCTGGGGAAGCGCTTGATGAACTCCTCGATAGCGACTTTCAGTTCAAGACGGGCCAGGTTGGAGCCAAGGCAGCGGTGGATACCGAGCCCGAATGCCGCGTGACGGTTCTCTTCGCGATCGACGATGAACTCGTCGGGGCCTTCGAACTTCAGCGGGTCGCGGTTCGCGGCTGGGAACGGCAACAGCACCCAGTCGTCCTTCTTCATCGGGCAGCCGTGGAAGTCGACGTCCTTGGCAACCATACGAGCCATGGTGACCGGTGCATACGCACGGAGGAACTCCTCCAGCGCAAACGTCATGACGTCCGGGTCGTCGAGCAAACGCTGGTGGTCTTCGGGGTGCTGGGCGAGGTGCCAGAGCGACGAACCGATGGCCGACCACGTCGTATCGATTCCGGCGATCAGCAACAGCACGATCATGCCGCCGGCGATGTCGTCGGTGACCGGGAACCCTTCGATCTCGACGTTCATCAGGTAGCTCGTGAGGTCGTCGCGCGGGTTCTGGCGGTGGTCCTCAATTTGGGCGAGGATGTAGTTGCCCAGGTCGTCCATGCCCTCTCGGGTGCCGGGCTCTTCGGTAATCCGTTCAATGACGTCGTGCACGAATTTGCGGAAAAGCTCTTCGTCCTTCTCGGGGAAGCCGAGCATGCGACCGATGACGCTGACCGGAATGTTCTGTGCGTACTGCACGGCGGCGTCGATGATGGTCTCGCCGGGGGTGATCTCGCCGATCTCGTCGAGTAGCCGTTGGCACAGCACTCGGATCTCGGGCTCCCACGGCTCGATCTTCTTGGGAGCGAAGGCCGGCAGCAGCAGGCGGCGCGCCATGTTGTGGAACGGCGGGTCGCTGGTGATCGGCGGGGCGCCACCGATTGGGGCGGGCAACGCCAAGTCGCCGGGGCGGCCGACCGACACGATCACAGCGCGACTGGTGAAGTTCTCGGTGTCGTACGCGACTTCGTTGACGGTGTCGTGCGTGATGGGAACCCACATACCGCCGTACCTATCCGAGTGCGCCACCGGGCAGCCGCTCTCGCGCAGCTCCTTCCAGACCTCGGGAGCGTTGCGGTTGTAGTTGGGGTCGGCGTGGTCGAAGTCGGTGGCGAAGTCCGTCACCGGGCCGTAGTCGTCGGCGTTGTAGGGCACACGCTGCCAGATGTGGGTGCCCTCGGGGCTGTCGCCGAAGACGGGCGGCACGTAGCCGGGCTGTGGCGCCGGAGCAGTGCTTGCCGCAGTGTCGATGATGTCGGTCATGTCAGCCGTTCTCCGTGATCTTGATCGCGTATTCAGGGCAGTTGGCCGCGGCGAGGCGGGCCTTGGCGTGCAGTTCGTCGGGCACTTCGCCCTCTACCAGCAGCACCGCCTGGCCGAAGTCGTCGACGTCGAACAGTTCCGGCGCCAACGCGTAACAACGGTTGTGACCCTGGCACTTCTCTGAATCGAGGTGAACTCGCATTCGGCGACTCTAAAGCGGACCAGACGCCATTGGATGATCCAAGAGAAAACTTTATTCTTGGGCCTGACCCGAAGTCCTCTGCCGAGCATTGGTCTCTTCTCCCAATCGTCACCGCGCTACTTTGTGGTCGGGCGGCAGTGGGGGGAGACGTGATGGCCGAAGAGTTCGAGGGTAAGGACTTCACCGAGGCGGTGTTTTGGGGCGTTGACCTGACGAACTCGACTCTGCGCGACGTCAACTTCACCGGTGCCCGAATGAAGAACGTGTGGTTAGTGGATGTCGATATCGACGGCATGGTCGACCGACTGGTTGTCAATGGCGTGGACGTCACGGCCTACGTCAACGAGCATGACGCCTGGTATCCACTGCGCGGCATGATGCGGCCCACGGATCGCGCCGGTCTCAGCGCGGCGCTGGAAGCATTGGACGCCGTGTGGGCAGCCACCATCAATCGGGCTCGCGGTCTCACCGATTCACAGTTGCACCAGTCCGTCGGTGGTGAGTGGTCATTCGTTCAGACCCATCAGCACTTGGTCTTTTGCGTCGACAAGTGGTTCTCCGTGCCCGTGCTCGGCCAGACCACGTTCCATTCGTTGGGCTTGCCAAACACCGGCTCGCGCGACTTTGGCTGGGAGGGTCTGGACCTGGCCGCCCAGCCCACACTGTCCGAGGTGCTGGCCATCCGCGACGAACAGGCCGGGCAGTTGCGCGCCTTTGTCGACAGCCTGACGACCGACGACATCACCCGCGAGGTCGAGGTGCTGGAGAACGGCATGGCGCCGATCATCGAATGCCTCTACACCGTGTTCGAAGAGTCATTCGAACACCACCGCTACGCGGTCCGCGACCTCGCCCAGCTCGAGCCCGGATGATCCCCCTCGAACCGCCTTCGAACGCGGAGTTCTTCGTGCAGCCGTATCTATCGCCCGACGCCGAGACCCGCCGGGTCTAGCTGGCGAGCACGGTCGCGGCGAGGAACACCAGCGACGATGGGACCAGCCCGGCAGCGACACGCCAGCCGAACCTGGCCCCGCCGGCGATGAACGCAAGGATGCACTTCACTCCTGTGTTCGCACTGATTGCAGCGGCGATGCCGAGCAACGCAATGGACGTGTTGATCTGACCTTGCTGGTGCAGCGTGGCGGCGGTAAGAGCGCCGGCGTGAGCATCAGCGAGGCCGGCGGCGCCGCTCGCGAGCACCGTCGCTTCCGTTCCAACGACATCGACCACCCACCGTCCGACCAGGAGTGCAACGGTGAGCACGCTGGCGAGGATGAGTGCAGGCTTGAGGCCGAATGGTCGGACGTCCGGAGCGATCGCAGCGGTCCCTGTGTTGGTCGACGTCGACGAGGCGATGGCGACGTGCCCCCGCCGCGCGGTTCTCGTCGACCTGATTGAGATCACGGCTGCCAACACTGCCAGCACGACAGCACCGGCGACGAGTGCCGGCCAAAGACGTGGCAGAAGGGTGCGATCGGCTACGGCGATGATGCCGGCTAATTGGACGAACGTCGCGATGCTGGCCAGATGCGCGCCGGCGACGGCAGGACCCAGCTGACCATCGGCGCGCGACAGTCGGCCCATCGACGCAGTCGTCGCGCTCGCCGAGATGAACCCACCTGCGAGCCCAGCGACCAGTGGGCCGCGGCTGGGCCCCAACGCTTTCGTGGCGAGGTAACCGGCCCACGACAGCCCTGAGAGAGCCAGCACCAGGAGCCATATCCGTTCGGGATTCAGCGCGCCGTACGGCCCGACATCGCGATTTGGGAGCAGTGGCAGCACCACGAAGGCCATCACCAGGAACTTGACAGCATCCTCCACTTCCGCATTGGTGACGATGTCCCTGGCGAAGGAATGGATTCGATGTTTCGAGGTCAGCAGCACGAGAATGGTGATGCCGAGAGCGGCGGCGATGCCGGTCTCCTTCCATGCAAGAGCACCGAGCAGGAACGTGGCAAGGGCGGCGACCTCAGTAGTGGCGCCAGGGTCACTGCTGGTTGTTGTCAGATATCCGATAGTCAGCAGTGCTGCCGACGCGATCAGTCCGGCAGCGACAACCCACGAGCCCATCGTCGCGGCCAACGTTCCAGACAGGGCAAGAAGAGCGAACGTTCGCGCCCCGGCGGCCTGATGCGCACCAACCAGATGGCTTCGTTCGCGCTCAAGACCAATGAGCAATCCGATTGCAGCCGAACTGAGAAACGGAGCGAGTTCATGGACGGAGAATGCAAGCATCATTGCGGCGCGATGGCGAAGATTTCAGCCGCCGGAATCACAGTTCGGCGGGGTCACGGTCTCACACCAGACGGCCTTGGCACCACTGTGTCCAGCGAGGATCACGGTTACCACGGTGCCGGCTGACGCAGCGAGGACCAGGACCGCCAGGGTCATCGTCACCCATTTTGGTAGCGAAGCCGACTGAGCGTGCGAGACCGCGCTCGAGCCGTCGGTCGCCGTCGTCTGGCGACTACCCCGCCGAGCATTGCGTTGCTCGACGAACCACGGGATGAGAATGAACGCCGCGAGCACGACAAAAAAGATGATTGTGAACAGGCGGGCCGTGTCGCCGGCTGCGACATGATCTTCCCAACCTGAAGCCGCAGCGCCGCCTTTTTTCGCAACGATCTGCTCTTCGAGACTCTCGCCGGCATCTGCCGCGAGGATTGCGCCCACAGTGCCGACGAAACCGGTGGCCAACACCGCCCATCGGTACTGGCGATGCCACGACGACCGGATCACCATCAGCACCACACCGATGGCGGCGAGCGGCAGCAGCACGGCAGGAATGTGCACGAAGAGCGGATGGGCCGGAATGCCGAAGACGGAACGCACAGCTGGAATGTTGCCGGGCAGCGTGCGTAGTTGCCAGGGCCGAAGGACCATTGTCAGGCCGTGACGTTGATGATGCCCGTCATCTCGAGGTCCTCGTGGTCGAGGATGTGGCAGTGGTAAACGGTTCGGCCCGGGAGGTCGGTGAGGGGACTCTCAATCAAGCACCTTGCGGCCTTCTTCTCGTTGCGTCAGGCGTCGAATCGACGCCTGACGACAGAACACGTCCGCCTCATCAGTGGCTGAAGTGGACGTGGGGGAGACGTTTGTCGAGCCACTTCGGGATCCACCAGTTGCGCTCGCCGAGCAGCTCCATCGTTGCCGGGACGATCACCATGCGGACGAGCGTGGCATCGAGTAGGACCGCAAGGGCGAGCCCGAGGCCGAACAGCTTGATCTCGCGGCCGTCCTCGAGCATGAACGAGGCGAAGACCACGATCATGATCGCGGCAGCAGCGCTGATCACCCGCGCCGTGCCCGCCAGGCCATCGGCC